>CAYJMK010000037.1:0-7613 GCA_964371425.1 uncultured Candidatus Saccharibacteria bacterium | reverse complement strand
GTTAGCGGCTGCAGAGGTGTGTCGGACATCTATTGAGCGTTTACAGGAAGCGCTTTCAAACGTGGCTGCAACAAGCGGCTCGCTTTCCCTTTCCGACGTTCGTGAAACCCTTGGGACCACACTCGCGCAAGAACGCGCCATCTTAGAAGAAGCCTCCCGCTGTGCACGCCCCGAGGACGTTCCAGCAATTCTTTCGCACCTCTCCCGCACACACAGAGATTTGCGTGCACTACATGAGCGTCTGCGCGAGGTCACAAAAGATTCTGACCCAGCCACACAGGCTCACCTTGCAACCATCCAGCAGCAGCTTGCGGACCGTCTTGCGGAGCAGCAGGAACTTGAAGGAACACTGCGCCAGTCACATGTGCAGGCCGCGGTTGCACAGACCAACGCAGAAAACTTGGACCGACGATCTGACGCTGCAGAAGCTCGTTTGGAGCGTCTGCGAACACAGTTGAAGCAAGCGCAGGATCAGGCAGCTCAAGATGCTTCTCGCCAAACGTTGCTTGCAGAATTGGCCACACAGGAAGGAACGTTGGTCGCGCAGTTAGCTACGGCTTCTCAAGCGTTAAACGAAGCGGAAACACGCGCGCACGCTGTACGAGAAAGCCTTCAACAGAAGAAGGTGGCAGCGGCTGGACTCGCCTCAAAAATTGAAACCCTCGGCCAGTTGTTGACGCGCAAGGAAGAAGAGCGTGGACGTTTGGCGGCTCGGTTGGCAGAAGCGTTGAAAGCTGTGGAGAACACGGAAGCGACAGATGTTTTGCTCCGTGAGTTGCGAGCTGAGCAGGCACAACTCGAAACAGAAACAACGGCGATCACACAGCAGATAGCCGCGTTAGACGCATGCCTGGAAGCCGACCGCCGCAAGGCCCAGGAACGTCAGACAGCGGTGTTCACACAGGAACGCGCGTTGCGTGATTTGCAGAAGCAACTGACGTCTGTACGTGAACAGCTCAAAGCTTTTGCTGTGGAACAAGCGCGTAGTGAAGAGCATCGCGATGCTGTGCGACAAGAACTTGCTGTCGCCCTGTCTGAATCGTTCTTGGCTGCGGTGCAGGATTACGAACGCGCGCCGATTACTCTCTTAACGGATGCATTCGCGGAACAACGCGAACGTCTTGGCTCTATTGAGCGTCAGTTACTCGCTATTGGTGAAATTCCTTCGGACGTTTTGGAGGAATATCGTACGTCCGCTGAACGTGAAGTGTTTTTGACGACCCAACGTGAAGATGTTGTCGGTGCGCAAGGGAAACTTCAAACGGTCTTGAAAGAGTTGGATGCGACCATGCAGAAACAATTCGATGCCGCGTTTGCCAGTATTAATGGTCATTTTGCGAAGTACTTCAAAATCTTGTTCAACGGCGGCCGCGCGAGCGTGACCAAGCGCACGATTGTTTTGAAATCGTCACAAGCAGAAGAAGGAGACGATGCAGATGCCGCGACACAACCAGAAGGGATCGACGAAGAAGCTACGGTTACGGAAGACCTGATTGAAATCGCGGCCACGCCGCCTGGGAAAAAACTTTCTTCGCTTTCGATGTTGTCTGGTGGAGAAAAAGCTCTGACTTCGATTGCACTGATCTTGGCTATCATCCAGCACAATCCATCGCCGTTTATTGTCTTGGACGAGGTGGATGCTGCGTTAGACGAAGCGAACTCTGAGCGCTTCGCTAAAGTCTTGGACGAAGTCTCGAAGGACGCACAGTTTATTGTCATTACCCACGCTCGACCCACCATGCGCCGTGCAAACACCCTCTATGGTGTGACCATGGAAGAAAGTGGGGTCTCTAAGCTGCTTTCGGTTCGTTTGGAGGAGGCAGCCAAGCTGGCCGCTCGAGATAAGGAAGTTGTTCCTGCTTAATCTGCCCGCGCGCGCCGGCCTCATAGGCCCGTCAGAAAATAACCTGCCTATTTTCCTCCGGGCCTTGACGGTCGAGCGTGCTTCCCGTAGCATCGGCAAGCCTTTATCTACACACGAAGTCCGTCCGTCCGACTATGCTCAAGATCCGTCTCGCCCGAATTGGAAAGCGCAACCAAGCCATGTTCCGCATGATCGTTTCTGAGCATGCGCGAGCACCGCAAGGTCGTTCGCTTGAAATCCTTGGTTCCATCAACCCACACACCCACCCACAGACGGTTCAGATTAACGTGGAGCGTGCGAAGCACTGGTTGGACGAAGGGGCTCATGTTTCGAACCGCGCTGCCTACCATTTGAAGCAAGCGGGTGTTGAAGTTCGTCCACAATTGATCGACAAGAAGCCGCGTTCTGGTGACAAACCTGAACCGAAAGAAGAAGTGAAGCCGGCCGCGGAAGTGAAGCCTGAGGCAGCAGAGGCCAAGCCTGAAGTGAAAAAAGCAGCGCCAGAGACCGCTCCTGAGGAAAAGACTGAGGCAGCTCCAGAAAAGCCAGCCGAAAAGACCGAGGAGCCTAAAGAAGAATCTAAGTCCGAACCAGAGAAGAAAGAAGAAGCGGCCTAACGGGCCGTTTTTTCTTCAAAGCAAGAGGTTCCCTCCTCTTTCTCTCGTCACGGCTCACGCGCGACAGTTCGAGAAAGAGGAGGGAGCCTCTTGTTCTCTTGCTCATCAGATTCATTTCTGAAAGCTGAATTTTGCCAGAGTCTGCACCAGATTGTGGACTTCTGCGTTGATTTTCTACCTCGAACGTGTTATTTTAGCCGAAACGTTTCGCCTTTCTGGCCTGGTCGACCTGGGAGCGAATGCGTCTCTGATTCTGAAGCTCAATATACCCGCTATGGACGAGCAATTTGAAGACCAGCAGTTTGTCGAGTTCGTGGTGAAGTCGATTGTCGACAACCCAGACAAAGTTCGCACCACCCGCGTGATTGATGAGATGGGTGTGCTGATTACCTTGGATGTGGATTCAGCCGACATGGGACAGGTGATTGGCCGAAGTGGCCAGACCGCCAAGTCGATTCGGACGCTCCTCAAGGTGGTTGGTGCCAAGAACAACGCGCGCGTGAACCTCAAGATCAACGAGCCAGAAGGTGGCAAGCGCACGAAGGAACGCCAAGAAGGTGCTGAAGGTATGGGGATGGCCTCTGCTCCAGCCGCTATGGCCGCCCCAGTTGTAGCCCCTGTTGTTGATGAGGACCCGATGATGATGGATCCTACAGGCAGTGTTGCAGACGACTTGAAGCTCTAGTTCCGTTTCGTTCCGGCTTGCCGGATGAAAGGGTCCACGAGAAAATAAGAGCTGCATTCGGGCGCATCTACTGGTCATCTCACGGCTTACGTCCTCGCTCCCTTCCTCGTCGTAGCGGTTCTACGCCTCGGTCGGGAGCTCCGGGCGCGCTCGTGATCTGACCAGTATCTGCATCCCTCATTTACACCCCTTATTTTCTCGTGGACCCTAAGACGCGCTCGCAGGAGCGCGTTTTGCGTTGACTTTTCTGGTGTTTCTCTGTTTATTGAACTGTTCTGGCTCTGTTCTGCTCGTTCTCAATTCTTTCTCCGACGCAGGGATGCGCAGGAAGGGGTGATATGAAGTTTAGAAGTAAGGCACCGGGGTTTATTCTCTATGCTCCCAAGGAGGACGCTCCACCGAACAATGTCCGACTCCTTTGGCGGCCTACTCCTGGAGGAGACATCGCGGATTCACAGACTTGGGGTACCGTCGTCGGAATCGTGCCCTACTCTGCCGCATCTGTCGGGACCGTGAGCTTCTCCAGCGGATACGGTCGAGGTGGTCGCATCATGGAATACCAGATGCTCGATGCCTTCCGTCAGTGTCCACGCACCGTGACGAATTTGTTCGCGCATATGTTCTATCAGGCCCTGCAGGCGGGACTAGCCGTTTCGCATCGTTCTGCTAGCGACGAACGCCCTCCGAGTGGGATTTACATGGCCTGTCGACTGGATGCTAATGGACGACGTGATGCAGTCAAACCGCATCTGGCTGCCGCACTCCAGCAGTCTCCTGATCATCTTGGTGTTCAAGGGCCACTGTGCACTGCGGCTCCTGTCGTGCTTGAAAATTGGCAGGAACAGCAGTTTCTGGAGAAAGCTGTCTTTCAGGAGCCGAGTCTGAAGGAGATGGCCGACCGCGTCGTTCTCTTGGGCTTCGCCTCGGCATTCCTCTTCCGGGAGCTGCCGGATCTCTCCGCGGAGATCGCGAAGCTGCCCTGACGTTCCTACGTCTCGGCTCTTTTTTTGTCGAAGAATGGCCTGTTCGCATCAGAAGAGAAAACACGCCCGTGTGGGCGCGTTCTGCTCTCTTACTAGGATACATTCGGATCTGGCGGTGCGGGCGGCGTGTACGGCACCGGCTCGGGCGCAGGTCCCGTAGTAGGTTTTGATGGAGCTGGTTTCGAAGGAGGATTCTGCGTCGGCGTATTGATCACATCATCCACCATGCCTTCCGTTGCATCTTCGTTCCCGCCAAGAGCTTGTGCTCTTGCCAACTCATCGAGCGCTGCTTTCTTATTCGCGTCTGTTGGATTGTTCTTGAATTCGTTGTAGGCATCTTCTGCGTTCTTCGCTTGAGCATCCTGGACCGTTTCCATTGCATCGTCTGCGCTTTCATCGCCCACTTTTTGGCCTTCGCCAATTTCTTTTAATAAATCACGCAATGCATCTTCTGATCGATCACCATCTTTCACGCGTTTGTTCGCATCTTCTAGTCGCTTATGAATCTCTCGCTTGATGCGCTCGATCATTTCTTCCGGTGTTTCTGGCTTACTATCTGCTGGTGGCGCATCTGGGTCCACACCACTAATCCCTAACCGCTGCACGCCCTCGTTATTCGAATCTAAAATCGTTCCATTCACATCAACCGAAACCGTTCCATCCGTCAGATTCGTAATCGTCAGATCGGCGGATGCATACCCCATATCCGCAGCTGCACTCGCTTCGATAAGACCGCTGTCGACACCGTCTGCGAGTGTCGTTTCAACCGTTGGCTTAGAAGCAGAAGACGATTTCGAGGGCGCCCCAATGCCCTGTATTCCTTCTGGTGACTCTTGTTCTTCCACTCTCTGCTGGATCGACTCCGCACGATCCGCAGCACGAGATGCAACATAAAGCCCTGCTGCCGTTATTCCTCCAACAACAATCACAGCTCCAACAGCGATCATGACTCCAGTTGTGGCTTTCATACGCATCCATTACTCAGCCGAAAGAAGGCTGTCTTCTTCCCAAATCGATTCCTGAATGTCACTCGCTTTCCCTGGTTCTTGTGCAGCGGTCTTGAGGAAATTCGCTAAATCTTTTCGTCCGACTTTACTAGCTGCTCCAAGCACGGTGTAGGGATGACCATTATCTGGTCCACTGCGCCCACCGTCGATACAGAACGTCTTGAGTTTGAAGGAGCGCATGGCTCCTGCGGGAACGGAAACTTTCGTTTGGAGAGCAGCGTTGCCATCGCCGACGTCACAGGAAAATGCACGTAGCTCTTCTTCTGAAGCGCCTGCTGCCAGAAACGCCTGCAATCCGTCACCAGACAAGCCGGCTTCTTGAATCGCTTTCTGGTAACACGCCTTCACATTCTGCACGACAGGAAGACTCTTGATCGATGACATTCTTCTTTTTTCACACGCTGCTTTCCGTTCTTCCGGCGCCTTCGAGAAGATGGATTCAACATCTGTATCCCGCGCAAGTTGAGAACTTTGTTGGCTGAATTGCCCCAGCTTGTCTAATGACAACGTAGACCCGTCTGTCGGTAGCGATTTTGTGAGCTCCTCCAGCCCGCGCGTGTACTGGTTGAGTCGTTCTAGCCCTCCAGACTGTTCAAACTGATCCAGCATGACTTGCGCCTCTTCTTGTTGTTCTTGCAGCTGACGTTTCTCGTACGGCGCGTAACATGCTTCCAGTTTTTTCTGGAGCGAAGGGAGCACGTTCTCTGCGTGTGCTTTGGTGAATGGCATCAGACCAACACATAAGACGCCAACCAAAACGATTCCTGCCGTTCTGTAAAAGCTATACGATCCATTGTCTAACATATCTGTGTTCGTTGAGGACGTTTGAACGAAGGATAGCACAGCGGCGCCTTTTTTCCGTCTGCTGGCATACAACGATTTCTTGCGCGCTTTTCTTGCGCGCCGTACCCTCGAACCACCTATGCGCATCGATGTCCTCACCCTCTTCCCAGAACTGTTCGAATCGTTTTTGAGCGCGAGCTTGATTGGTAAAGCCCGAGAAAAAGGTCTTCTTGAAATGCATCTCCACAATTTTCGAGACTTCTCGACCGATACACATCATAAAGTAGATGACACACCGTATGGAGGAGGTCCAGGCATGGTCTTGATGGCTGAACCTATTTTCCGGTGCTTAGCGGATCTCAAGCCAGCCGGTCCTTCCGGTGTGAAGTTCTTCGGCGGTGACACCACCAAGAAAGGCGCGATTCTCTTGATGGCTCCAGAAGGCGAACAGCTCACGCACGCAAAAGCTCAAGAACTTGCGAAACTGGATCAGCTCACGCTCATTTGCGGCCGCTACGAAGGTTTTGATGCACGCGTAGAAGCCTTCACAGACGGCAAACTTTCTATTGGCCCGTATGTGCTTTCCGGTGGGGAACTCGCGGCTCAAGTCATTATTGAAACAGTGAGCCGGTTCGTAGAGGGCGTTGTTGGAAAACAAGAAAGTGTTGCAGAAGATACCTTCGCGAAGGGCGGGGACTACGTGGAATATCCGCAATACACCCGCCCCGAAATGTTCTTACTGCCAGACGGTACAGAGCTTACCGTCCCGGATATCCTTCTTTCTGGGAACCACGGCGCGATTGCGAGCTGGCGCGCGCAGACCAAAAAAGCTCAGAAAGATTGATCGCCCCATGCCTTCTCCCAAAAACAAACTACACATCCCTCTCACTACATTCGCCTTCGTTGCATCTTTTCTTTTCTTATTCAGCCCAGCGTTTCGCACGCAGCTTCGCAACCCGCAACAGCCCGCGTAGACACGCGGTTGTACGCAACACGCATTGTCACAGCGCCAGCATCAGCCGGGATAGCTCACATACGCTCGTTCACAACAGAAGGTGTTCTGTCCGCTCCTGCAGCCGGGTTTTTTACTTATCCAACGGCACACCGTGGTGGTGCTCGTCTTGCCTTGTGTGATGTCGATGGCGATGGAAAAGGCGACATCGTTACATTCTGTACGTTCCATGTTCATGGCGACCCAACCCGCGCTGAGTGCACTTTCCGTGATATCCAAGGGAGAACACCGGATTCGTTTACGCTGAAGAGCTTGCTTCCTTGGCTCCCCGACTTCTTCGTCCACAGGAAGCGCACAAACCCAGAGAACCTGCTTGACACTCCCTCGTGTGGCACGTATTCTCTCTGAGCTTTCGCCGATCTTTGTAGAACGGCATTTTTCCTGGCTGCGCTCGTGCGCAGTTTTGCGGCGGAAGCCGGCCTTTGACAACTGAATCGTGACAGGATTGCTCGCCCTCTTTCTCCACAGAAAGAGGGCACTCGTTGATTCCAAAGCAGTTCATGATCTGCTCCCAAATGAACAAAATCATCACGGAACTGGCGTTTCTCTCCGGAGAAATGCGCAGAACCAAATAATAATGAGAGTTTGATCCTGGCTCAGGGTGAACGCTGGCGGTGTGTCTAAGGCATGCAAGTCGAACGTGTCCTTCGGGACAAGTGGCA
>CAYJMK010000036.1:3309-7623 GCA_964371425.1 uncultured Candidatus Saccharibacteria bacterium | reverse complement strand
TCTACGTTGACGAATTCCAGAACTTCGCGACTGATTCGTTTGCGGACATTTTGTCCGAAGCGCGTAAGTACCGGCTGAACTTGATTATGGCGCACCAGTATATTGCGCAGTTGGAAGAGAAGGTGCGAGATGCCGTGTTCGGAAACGTGGGAACCATTGTCGCATTCCGGGTGGGCGCGGCGGACGCGGAATTTATGATCAAAGAATTTGAGCCGATCTTTACGGAAACGGACTTAGTGAACTTGCCCAAGTTTGCGGTGCTTCTGAAGTTGATGATTAATGGAGTGGCTTCTTCTGCGTTTTCTGCGTTGACGCTCCCACCTGAGTGGGAACCAACCCATAATCGCAAAACGGTGATGGCTGTTTCGCGCGAGCGTTATGCGAACCCTCGCGAGGAAGTCGAAGCGCGTATTTCTCGATGGAGCGGATTTGGGGAAGATGGGACCCCTCCCGCTGCAACTTCTGGCGGAGGTGGTGGTTTTGGCGCTGGCGGGGGAGGTCGTGGTGGTGACCGAGGCGGACGCTCTGGCGGGAGTGGTGGCTTTTCTGGTGGAGGTGGAAGAGGTCGATCCGGCGGTGGAAATGGTGGTGGATTCTCTGGCGGCGGAGGATCTGGTTCTAGTGGTGACCGTCGGGGTGGAGGAAGTGGCGATCGGGACCGAGGTCCTGCGCGTCCGTCCTCTTCTGTTGGGTCTTCTGCGGGTCCGCGCTCTCGTGTTCCAAGTGGAGGTGCGAGAACGAGTCGTTCTCCCCGTAGCGATGCACCACGACGTTCTCTTGAAGAAAATCGTCAGCAAGCTAGCCAGGGCCTTTCTGAAATCGCTCAAAAAATCCGAGAGAAACAGTCCGGTACGAGTGCGCCCAAATCTGAACCGGCAAATCAGCCGTTCAAGAAGGCGTTTGCTTCCGCATTTACGCCTGCTTCGGGTGGTGCTGGAAAACCTGTTGAAGGTGTTGCACAGCCCAAACTAAAACCAGCAGATGTGTTAGCAGAACAGGGCGGATCCCGTCCTCCTGTTCGTCCTGCTCAGACGGTTCGTCCTGCTCAGAAACCAACACCGGAAGGTTCGAGCGCACCTCGAAAACCAGTAGGTTCGCCGTTGCCTGATCCGTTTGCAGGTGCTCCCACGTCTGCAGACCTAGACGATTCAGCCTGGGACGAATAGAGTTCTCCGACAACATTTTTGGGGGTGCACCTTGAATTCTTCATCTGCTGCGGTTTCTGAGCTCGTTCTTCCTGAGAGGCCTCCGGTTGTGACGCCTTCTGTGGGAGCTCAGACAGCTCTCCGTGCGCTCACGGACGCGTTGGGCACGTGTACGCCTGACGATCCGCGCCTGCTGGGCGGGGCGGATGGGGCGAACGTGCTGACGGGTCGTTTGCTTGGCCGTGGTTCTGGGGCGAAGCGATTGCGAGCGGCTCGACCTCCGCTCTCCAAGCGACTCTGGCCCGCGTTGCGGGCTCATGTCGAACAGCATGGTTGGTCGACGCGACCCTTCTTTGGGGTTTCGATGAGCGGCTACCGATACAACCGGCTCGCGCTGGTCCCGGGGATGCTGCACATTTTGGGTTTACCCTTCCTGCGGCGGCTGGATTTTCAGTTTATGTCTCGGGCCAATCCGGAGATCCATGCCGTTGTCTGCGCTCGACTCCAGCAGTTTGGCTTGGACGTCGAAGGGCGGGTTACTGTGGAAGGTTTGCGGGACGCATTCGGTGATCTGCTGCCATCTGAGGTGGCCTGTGCCAAAGATGCAGAGCATTTGCGTCGTGCTGTTCAACGTGTGACGCTGCTCCACTTTGTCCAGCTGTGGCAGGCTGGGGACGGATATGCGCAACGATTGGTCACGGAAGCGTTTTGTCGTTCGTGGCCCGGTTTCTGGCATCGTCGTCCTCTGAGCGTTTTTCACCTGTTTTCTCTGCACACTCCGTCGTTTGATATTTCAACACACGGCATGCGCTCTCCGTTCCTGCTCTTCCAGTCGGGTTTGTGGACGGATGTGCACTCAGAGGACCTGTCGGCGGTGTTGGATCTGATCTGAGGTTTTCCGGTTACGCTCTGCGTGCCGGATTTTTTTGTGGGGTTTTCTTTTAGCGATCCTTGCTGTGGATATCTCCCCTTTATCATAGGTGAACGATCGTATACCTTTGGATCAGCCATCCATCTTTCCCCTCTGCCCTATGACTGATCTCACTACCAAACAACGCAAGCTCCTCTCCTTCATTGTTCGGGAGGTGCGTGAACGTCGGATGCCTCCAACATTCTCTCAAATGGCGAAGGCGATCGGTGTCTCTTCTAAAAATGCGGTTGCGAAATTACTGAATCGATTGGAAGCCGCTGGTTACATTCGTCGTGATTCTTCTGCGCGTGGCATTGAAGTGGTGAAAACGCTTGGAGACACCCTCTCTCTCGACACCGTTTCCGTTCCTCTGATCGGTCAAGTTGTGGCAGGCATGCCTGTGCTTGCTGAAGAGCATATTGAAGGTCATGCCATCCTCCCCGCGGATCTTGTAGGTGGGTTCCAAAACACCTTTCTCCTTGGGGTTCGTGGAGACAGTATGAAAGACGCCGGCATCTTAGAAGGGGATCGGGTTTTGGTCCGCTCAGGTGTCGAGTCAGACCACAACGACATCGTGGTCGCTTGTATTGAAGGTGAAACAACACTCAAACGGTTCATCCGCCGCGGAGGCGGTGCTTATCTGAAGGCGGAGAACCCTGCTTACCCCGACATTCATCCCGCTTCCGAGTGGACCATTCAGGGAAAAGTCATCGCGGTCATGCGCGAATACTCCTAATTCCCTTCTTCCTTTGTCACCGCCCCGGCACGTTATCTTTACGCTTTTCTCCCATTATCTACCTTTATGAGCTTCCTGGAACAGAAAAAAATCACCGCTATCTCTTCTCTCGGCGATATCTGTTCCTATCTTCATGCCGAAGGTGAGTCTTGTACTGATCTCTGTCCTGTCCGTCGCCTGGTCGATCAAATTCATTCTCTCCATGGAATCCAGATCCGCGTGAACGATCGGTTGCAGCGCATTGTCCTCCAATCCTGAATCATCTCTATGCACGAAAAAATTGACGAGCCCATCGCTGTCTCAGCTCTCTTTTCTGAGAACAAAATTCGGCCGCAGGTATTCAAGTGGGCTGGGCGTGCCTATCCGGTAAGCAAAGTAAGTTTGGTCTATGAAGAACGTCGTGGTCAGGATCGTCTCTACCACTTTGCTGTCTCGAACGACGAAGCGTTCTTCAAGCTCTGTTTCGACACCGGTTCGCTTTCTTGGCGCTTACTCGACCTGTATGTGGAATAGATCCATTCGCCGGCCCTTGCGGGGAGATGCCCACGCCGGGGCGTTTCCCCGGAAGGGCTGGTCCTTGTAGATGATGCTTGGGAGTACTGTATGAGGACCATCCTACACGTCGACATGAACTCGTACTTTGCCACGTTGGAGCAGCAGGCGAATCCGTTCTTGCGTGGGAAACCCATCGCGATTGGTGGTACGGGTCACGGAGGCGTTGTGGTGACTGCTTCGGTTGAAGCAAAAAAGCTGGGGGTCAAAACGCCCATACCTGCGTTTCATCTTCGAAAGGCCTTTCCAGAAGTCATGATCGTTGAGCCTACGTTTGCGATGTATTCCCATGTCACGCGTCAACTGCTTCGGATTTTTTCCTCGTTTACACCCTTGGTCGAAGTGTTCAGTGCAGATGAGGCATTCTTAGATATCACCCAAACGGCATCGCGTTTTGGTGGGCCAGAGGCGCTCGCGTATCACATGAAACGTTCTGTTCATGAACAGATTGGCGAATGGGTCACCTGTTCGATTGGGATCGCGCCAAACAAATTACTTGCCAAGTTCGCCTCTGATCTTAAAAAGCCGGATGGTCTTGTGATTGTGAAGCCAGGCACGGAAGCAATGTTGCTTAAACCCTTCTCTGTTCAAGAGTTATGTGGTATTGGTCCGCGCTTAGCAAAACGACTTAAACGCTTATCTGTTCGTACTCTTGGTGATCTGCAGCAGATGCCTCTCGATGTGCTTCTTCGAACCTTTGGCCCACATTCTGGACGGTGGTTGCACGAAGCATCCTTTGGTCGCGGATCGGACGTGATTGTGCCTTTTTATGAAGCGGCCGAAGAAAAATCCATGGGCCATCAACAGACCATCCATCCAACAGCGGATCGTGATCAACTCCAGATGATTGACAAATCCGAGCGGTGAGATTAGCTTTGACATCAGGAGGAGGGAGCGAACCATGCCGATAAAAGAAATTCTCGACAATGTATTCCGCTGGATCCACGTCGTGGCCGGCATCCTCTGGATCG
>CAYJMK010000036.1:0-3299 GCA_964371425.1 uncultured Candidatus Saccharibacteria bacterium | reverse complement strand
GGATCGTGATCATCTCCTTTCTAGTTTTCTCCATCTGTCAGAGAAAGTTGGACGCCGACTCAGAAGGAAATCGTTTCGAGCCTCCACGCTTTCTATGCACGTTCGCTATCAATCCTTTTTTACCGAGGGTCGTCAGGTGCATCTTGCAACTCCAACCGATGATAGCGCCGTTCTGTATCAAAAAGCTCGCGAGCTTTTTCTGGGACTCCCGTTGCTTGGGGAAGTGCGTTTGGTTGGCGTCACCGCTTCTGGTCTTCAACATGTTCTGCTTCAACATTCTCTCTTTGATGAGGGATCGGTCCGTCGAGAACGTGTTGTTCAGGCATGTGATGCCGTGAATGACACCTATGGCGAATCGGTGGTTCGGCCGGGGCGGTTGGTTTTTCGACCAGCTTCTAAAAAAGACATTCCTGGTCTTGGATTTCAGCGGCGGTTTCTCACGGATGCGGGAGAAGATGATACTGATGGATAGCTCTGTGATTGTCTCGACAGCCTATACGCTCTCGGTTACGATACGGTCGCTTTGTCCGTCCCCTTCTATGATTCCGAGGTCAAGAGGACTGTTTCAAAGCGCTACGGGCCCGTAGCTCAGCTGGTAGAGCGCGGCATTCGCATTGCCGAGGTCAGGAGTTCGATTCTCCTCGGGTCCACCAGGGCAATTAGCTCAGCGGTTAGAGCGCTGTCCTCACACGACAGAGGTCGGTGGTTCGAGTCCACCATTGCCCACCACGTTAGAGTAATTTACTTTTTCAGCTTGGATAAGCCAAAAAGATTTCACGCAAACGAGACCAGAAAGCGCCGATAGCGGCGATTTTGGCTTATCTTAAGGAAGAGATTGTGTTCGAGCTTATTTGTTTGGTACAGACATACAACACCGAAAATGGGGCGGGAAATAGTCGCTAGCGTTGACTAAACCAACAAGTAATGTAGGTTACATACAGCACTTTCCACTTGTTTCCATGTTGTTAGCCAGCCTGAAGGCGATCTACGTTCGCCCCATGGGTGACCCGCACAGGTGGTTGCACACCGTGTGAGTTGGGCAGCGAAGTGCGACCAAGGAAAGCGTGCCCCCTGACCGTTGACTACGGTTGGCAGTCAGGGGTTTCTGTACCTTCGTTTGGGGTGACGCTTGGACCGTCGTAACTTGCCATTGCAACGGTAGATCGTTTGCTTGCCACTTTCGACCTTTACCAAGTGTCCACCCCATTTCTTTTCTCTGATTAGGGACACGTCAGGATGCCGCGACTGGGATCGCGGTGTTGCACTCCTGGCGCTGTCCCATTTTTCATACGACCTGTCTGAACGGGTCTTTTCTTTTTCTTATCGTCCTGAACGCAAGGGACGAAATAATCTTCTCTAATAGGGTTCCTACAGATTCTCCAATGTGTTTTCTGTTTGTCTTAGGAATTGCACGACCTCCCTGGCCGCTACGATCAGCTCACCGATCATCTTGAAAGTTCGATGTCCGTCTCGGTCTGGCCCACCAGCAACATACTCTCCTTATTCGGAGGCTGTTTTGCTTGGCAAAGAAAAAGGTGTCTCGTTAGGAACGGGACACCAGAGTAGCTGGCGCAGAAGCACGCGAGCCGGTGAATATCGAACTGACAACGATCACGCATGCGATCCCGATGCCGATCGTTGTAACTATCTGGCTCTCGGAAATAAATATGCAGACCATCGCCACGAGGACGATTCCGAGATAGCGGATTGCCCATCCTATGTACTGGAAAAAGTTGGGCATCTGCACACCCGCTTCTTCTGCGACAGCCTTCACCATAAAGTTCGGGCCGTTTCCGATGTACGTGAGGGCGCCGCAGAGAACGGCACCGAGGCTGATCGCCACTAAGAATGTCTCCTTTACGCCTGCAACAGCGGGACTGCCTCCGAGCGCTTGCGCAATCTCGAAGAAGGTCACGTATGTTGGGGCGTTATCCAGTACTGCACTGAAGGCACCTGTTGCACAGAACAGGGCCGTCTCGTTGTTGAATCCCAGTTCTGGTGCCGCCACGCGGAGATAGGCAATTGCCAACGGCATCGTGGCAAAGATCCCTGCGAACAGGGCCCCCACTTCTTGCATCGGTGCCCACGTGAACCGGTTCTTGGTTCGTGCCTCGGAGGAGCCGAGTCGAAGCGACACCGTTGTCGCGCTGAGCATTGCCAGTTCCCGCCACGGAATCCACTGGCCGCTACTCGGCTCAATGGAAGGTAGGAACGCTACCGATAGGACGATGCATCCCAGCATCGCGACCGACAGGAATCCACGAACGCGTAGCGGCTCCTGTTCCCGTTCGTCCCGCTGCCATACCGCGATCGGTTCCTGTGCCGCGAACCTGCGCTCGACAGCCCAGTACTGCATCAACAGAAGTCCATTCACGAACACCCACTGTGGGAACAGATGGAACGTCCACGTGAATGGCACGCCGCGCAGCATTCCCATGAACAGCGGGGGATCGCCGAGCGGTGTGAGCAGGCCGCCACAGTTCGCGATGATCAGAATCGCAAACACAACCGTGTGCACCATGTGCGTGCGTTGCTGATTCGTCGACAGGATGGGCCGAATCAGACACATGGCCGCACCTGTCGTTCCGATGAACGACGCGAGGACTCCCCCTGCTGCCAACAGAAGGAGGTTATTTCGCGGTGTGGCGCGTAGATCTCCTGCGAGGAAGATGCCACCTGACACCGCGTACAGTGAACCCAACATCACCATGAACTGCCCGTACTCCAACACCGCATGTGTCACCACTTCGGTGTCTCCGTGTACGGTCATCCATCCGAGGATGGGCAGGCCGAGGACGCCGGAGAGTCCGAGTTTCACGCGATTCCGCTCCCACACATGCCGTGTAAGTGGCAGAAGCGGGAATGTTGCGATACAGCCCAGCAGAATCGCAAAAGGGAGGACGCCATACCAAGTGGTATTCAAGTCTTTCTCGTTTCTTGCGTCGTTACGCCGTGTTTTTAGTGGTTTGTAGAAGGAGCCTTCTTTTAGACTATCTTTCTAAGATATCATTTTTGTTGTATATGTCAATTAACGTGACCCTTGAAAAATAAGAAACCTGTGGTACTTTATGAATACTTATGAAAGGTCTCGTCTTCTTTGTGCGACGTGTTGTGTCCACGCTGTGTTTTTTTTGTTTTGAGCATTCCTTCTTTCTGTTCATCATTGGTTTTGGTGCGCTTGTCCTTTTCCTTCCTGTTGTGGCGCTTCTGTTGCTTTGGATGAATGCGTTCCTCGCTCTTGCAATGATTCTGTTGCAGATCATCAGTGTACTCTCAAACCGTATCTCAGAGGCCACGGT
>CAYJMK010000035.1:0-7720 GCA_964371425.1 uncultured Candidatus Saccharibacteria bacterium | reverse complement strand
TTTAAGAAGAAAAAACGATACAAACTCTTCTTCTATGCTCGCCCGGAAAACCCACGGAACCTTTACTATACTGGCCTGAAAATCCTCAATGAAGCATTCCAAGAGGGCATCCTTGATGAAAAAGAATGGGACATCTACCTAGCAGGTTCCCACCAAAATCCTACATTTGTTTTCTCGAATGGCGTCAAGCCAACACAACTCGGACGTCTAGATTTAAAGGCGTATCTTGCATTCATCAAGACGGTTGATCTGGGACTCTGTCTCATGCTGATACCTCACTCCAGCTACCCCCCTTTTGACATCAGCGCTGCCGGTGGAGTGGCCTTAACAAACATCTACCGAAACAAGCAGTCATTAGATGCTTCGAAAAACATCATCTGCGGAAACTTGGAAGGGGAAAAAATGAAACAAGCGCTGAGACAGGCGGTGCAGTTAGCAAAAAATCCTGTCCAACGAGAGCATCATTTTCTTGCAAACACATTCTCTACCGATTGGGAAAACAGTCTCAAGGACGTCCTCGTATCCATGCATGAACGTATACACCGTTCCTAAGGACGCATGGATATGAAAGCAGATGCATCCAAGTACACGATCAATTCAGAGCCGTGGAATCAGCCCTTTTCAACACGTATACAACGCCTCAAAAAAAACACTTCAAAGAAGAACGTGGTGTATCTCTACGAACGTCCAGATACCACCACGTTCCGATATCGGGTCTACAACATGTGCCAAGCCCTCGAATACAGCGACCGATGGAACGGTTCTTTTTTCTTTGAGCAGGAGCTAGATCAATTACGCAGGTATCTTCAAGATATCGATGTCGTCATCATCTCACGGATGCGATGGACACCGATAATAGGCAATGTTCTTACCTGTCTACGAAAAGAAGAAATTCCGGTCTGTTTCGATACAGATGATCTCGTTATAAGCATCGAGCACATTCCACTCCTCATGAACACACTGAATGTCGACTTCGCAGAACAAGCGAACATCGATAGCTGGTTCGCCAGTGTGTCACGCGCGTGGTACGTGGGCAGCCAATGTCAGAACACCATCGGCACAAATGATTTTCTGTGTGGACGTCTCAAAGAAGTTTTCGGAACTCTAAGTTATGCGATTTGCAATTTCTTAAATAACGAGCAAATAACAGTCTCCAAAAAACTGTACGAAGCAAAGAAGTCCGTGGGAAGAAAAAAGTCTCCCTTCACAATCGGCTATTTCAGTGGAACGCCCAGTCATGCGAATGATTTCAGAAAAGTCGCCGTTGAATTAGGAGCCCTTCTCGAGACGTATTCAGAAATCACACTCAGAGTCGTCGGCTATATGGAATTTCCAGAGATCCTCAAGAAACACATTAAATCCGGCAGAGTCGTTTCACATCCGCTTGTCGATTTTCTCACCCTGCAAAAAGCCATGGCCGACGTCGATGTCAGTATCGTTCCGCTGATCGACAATGAGTTCACAAACTGTAAGTCAGAACTCAAATACTTCGAAGCCGCTATAGTCGGCACCGTCACGTGTGCAACACCGACGTATACCTATCGGACCAGCATCCAGCACGAAAAAACAGGATTTTTGTGTAGAGAAGGTGAATGGTTTTCGACCATTGAACGGCTCTATCTCAACGGGATCGATCCATCCATCGCAAGACTGGCACAGGAAACATGTCTCAAGACCTATACCCCAAAGGAGCAGACAAAAACCATCGAGGCAGTCCTAGACGCAGTCGCCTAAAAACGAATCGGACAAACAAAAGAATCTAACGTATGGGTTTAGGTCGTTTTTGATCTGTCGCTCTTTGGATCAACCAACGACCCAGAAGATGTTGCGAGATACACAGAAGAATACGATCTCGATCTGCAACTTGTGCGCGGAGAGCGCTTGTAACACGATCCTGTTCTGCGTTCAGAGATGCAAGGTCTGCGCAGCGTTTCTGCAGCGCATCCACCATGACTTGTTGTGCCTGTAATGTTGGTGGGAGGGAAAGAGCGGGTAAACTTTCCAACTGAAGACGTTTTCGATCCGGACCGGCAGGAAGTTTTTCAAGACTCACAAAGAATTCAAGATCGTTCTGTTCTGTATCGTAAAACTTCGCAACACGAAAATCTGTCAGCTCGAGCTCCATCAGAATACGCAGAAGGCGCATGAAAGAAGCAGGAATGAACGTGTAGCAATGCACTTCCGCAGTCCCAGGAGAAGATTGCACTTCTTGCTGCACCTTTTCAAACACTTCTTGTAAAGAAGATGAAACAGGTTTATTCGTCTGCTCATGAAACAAAACTCCTTCCTATGCCCGACGCGCCTCGACAGAACGATGCTCAAAGTGATGATCAAAGATCTGAACCAACGTGGGATACGTACGTTTTTCTAAATACCCAGCAATCAATTCCCCCCGGCGAAGAAAGCGGACGATTGATATCAAAGGTGTAGCGCATGTCCGGAATCGCGAGCGCCAACACACCGCCCGGTTTGAGAATGCTGCTGACATCTTGCATCCACCCAATCGCATTCGGCAGATGCTCAATCACATGCGATGCAATCACATAGTCAAACGGCACGTCATCACCAACGGTCTTTGAGAGCGACTTGCCCTCAAGCGCGTAATCAATCTCCATAATCTTCTCTTGCGTAACGGCAGGATCATTTGCATAACGCTGCTTCAGATCTGCTGTTGTGCGGTAATCCAAATATCGAACATCGCCCTGAGATTTCAGAACAATCAGGCTCGCGAGCGGCCCAATTTCAAGACCCTTCTGTTTGTCAAGCAAAAGCAACGCAAGAAGTTTTTCGGCGCGTTCCATAAAAAGAGTGGGAAGACGTGTAGGAATAAGATAGAACAAAGTCACGTCCGGAAACACTCGACACCCATTTCAGAAACAAAAAAAGGGCCGGCGGCGCGCTCGAGGGGAGCGTGCAGCCGGCGGGGTGCCAGCATGTTTCGACTGTTGGAGGCCGAACTCAGGGGCCGGCGGCAGGTAGACTTCGCTTCGCGAAGGGGGAAGGTCCAGGTCCGCCTCTACCTTGGGGAGCGGATGATTCCTGGGCTGGAAGCTGCGACGGTGATCGACGTAGCGCATGCGTCGCATCCCACGTCATCCAATTGCAGTCCAGCATCTGGGTTGGAGAGCCGTTCGCGCCGCGTGCGCTACTGGCTGGCCGCGCCGGTGGTGATGTCGCAGCCGTCGCGCTCGACGCCGCCGGAGATGATCGCGTTGCTGTTGCCACAGGCCCGGGCGTTGTAAAGGGCGCTGTCCTCGGCGTTGGCGTTGGCGATCTTGCTGCTGGTGGCGTTGGTGCTGCCGGCGTCGCTGTTCCAGGCGTTGAGCCGATCCATCTGCCTCTCCTTGACGTTGTCGGAATGTTTCTCGATGGACGAATCCCCTCCTGCCCGCGCACTGTCGAGTGCGACAGCGTTTGTGCGCACGATGCACAGCTACGCGGGCGGAGGTTCGCAGGGCCGTTGGTGGTTGGACCAGACGAGTGCGTCACGGCTGTGAAGCCACGACACACAGAAAGTAGCTACGCACCCTCCGACCCGCCGAACCCGCGGTTTGGCATCCGGGTGAGCTTCTGGCGCACGGCGGCCACGAAACCCTCAGCCCGGAAACACGCAGACTTCCCCGCCGCCGGCACGTGTTTGTGCGACGACGAGGACGTCGAGGTGGCAGCCGGCAGCTTGCCGACCGCCAAGCGAGAGCCGCCGTAGAGGACGACCCGGGGCGGGTCCACGTCCACGACGACATCCAGCGACCCCACCGACACGGTCGGGGTCACAAGACACAGAACAAACATCAACGGGGCGGCCAGAGCCGCCCACGCAGACGCGGGACGATTCATGGTCACCTCCGAAAACAGGAGTGAAGAGAAAGTTCAATCGGAAAAACAGCAAAAACGAATATAACCCATGTAAGATAATTGCGCAAGTCCTTTGCCGCACCGGTATAACATCAGCCGGCAGATTCGTTTTCTGTCCGGCATCACTAGTCAAAAACCCACACAGAGCTGACAATCCCTGCCGCTCCGCTACCATGCCCCTATGGGTAAAGCCCTCGCCGAAAATCGCCGCGCACGGCACGACTACCGTTTCCTCGAAACCTACGAAGCGGGCGTTGAGTTACTCGGACATGAAGTCAAAGCAGCAAAAGCCGGACATGTCTCCCTGAAAGGCGCGCACGCAGCTATAACGACCAACCCACGGACCGGGAAGCCAGAAGCGTGGCTCCTGAACATGCATATTGGCGCGTACAAACCAGCCGGTCCCCTGCCAGATTACGAGCCAACCCGGTCTCGAAGACTCCTTCTGAGTCGTCAAGAATTGCGCTTATTGCTGGGCAGAAGGCAGCAAAAGGGGTTGACAATCATCCCTGTTTCGTTGTATCTTAAAAATCGTCTTGTAAAGGTGCAAATCGCACTGGCACAGGGCAAAACGCAGTTTGACAAGCGTCAAGACATCAAAGCCCGCGAATCCAAACGCGACATTCGTCGTGTCATGAAACGCGGGTAATCACGCCTTCTATCAGAAGAGCGTTCCCGTTATCCTCTTTCCGGCGTGTACCCGAAGAGAGGATCACGGGGATGCATGGCTTCGATAGGGCAGTGGACGACGCATCGGCATGCAGAGGTCGCCCAATCCTCGTAAATATCTGGGCAAAACGACAAGTGCAAACTTCGTCAACGCCTTGAAGACTAAGGCCCGCGCAATCGCGCAGGTTTTCAGCCTTCAGCCGGCGCCCGTTCTCGCCTAGAAACCGAGAACCATCCCACCTTTCGGCCGCACGGAGGGACTCGGGGTGTCATCTAAGCGGCTCGCTTCCCTGCTGATTCTCTGCCGGCGGGAAGGACATAAGCTGAGACCTCTGGCCCGATTTCCGCATTCCTTTGATCGGACTGGCTGTAATGCAGGGATGCAAAGCATGTAATACCGATCCGGCATTCGCGTCCTACACGTGGGTTCGATTCCCACCATCTCCACCATAAAAGAGCCACCTCGTGTGGCTCTTTTATGGTGCAAAATGAGGGAATCGAAGGGTATTCCGGAGACATGCCAGTGGCATGTCTCCGGAAACCCGGGCTGCGGAGGAGGGCGAGCCGGGAGTCCTCATGCGGAGCATGAGGCGGCGAGGCCGGAGGAGCAGGATTCCCACCATCTCCACTAAAAAACCGTCACGTTCTGTGATGGTTTTTTGATACAAGAAGGATACTGTGTCGTTACAATGAAGACCTCTGTATGTATTCCCGAAAAACCGCCTCGATCATAAAAACGATATCGCTCGTAGCGGTCAGCTTAGGCGTAGGCATCCTCATTGGAGGCTATCTCTTTAGCGACACGCAACCACGTTCTTTCCTCGCTTTGCAGGACTGCAAAGAAACATGCTTACAACCAAAAGAGCTGATGGGGCTGATGACCTCTATCTTCGTCCAAAAATTTCCCAGTGCGCTTCCCGACATCGTTATAGAAACAGATAAAACTGTCGCGATCCGACATCCCGCGCCACAATCGCGGATTCACTACGTTGTTTTTCCCAAAAAGGACATCAAGAATCTTGCAACCGCATCAGAAGAAGATCGGAAATACCTGCTCGATACATTCGCCGTCCTTGCACAGCTCATTCGAAACGAGAAACTCACAAACTACCAAGTGATTACAAACGGACCTGGTTACCAGGAAACGACTTACCTACACTTTCACTTACGAGCAGAATAAAGATATTCTAGCTTTCTAGCATTCGATCGATGGGAAACAAACCTTCACCCCCTCATGCCAAAGATCATCCTCATCAGTGGCTTCGGAGGTTCTGGCAAAAGTACCTGTGCTCAGCTTTTGTGGGATTCGTTCGAGAACGTGGCGATCGTCGAAGCAGACCATCTCTTTCGTATCAAACCATTCAAGATGGATACGGGAGAAGAGCGCGAACGAATGGGTCAGGTAAAGTTGCAAAACAGTCTTGCGGTGACAAAAATATTTCTCCAAGAAGACATTCAAAACGTTATCTTAGAGGGTCTTGTTTGGAGTCAGCACGAACTTGATGCCGTGGTGGAACTAGTAAAAGATCATGATGCTCAGGTGTGGTGCTTCTGGCTCGAAACCAGCAAAGAGGTGCGGCACAAAAGGACGATCAGTCGTGGAAGAGATACAGCCGACTCCCAAGCATTCCTCGATGTTGTAGAAGAGAAAATATCAGACCCCTCTCCACTTTCTCTCCCAGATGGTTATTATCATGAAATTCAGACGGATCATCTCAAAGCAAAAGAAGTTGTTGAAGCCATGACGGCATTTCTCAACGATGCTCATTCCGCACGAAAGACAGGATGAGCGATATTTTCCTCCAAAAGCTGCGCAATACCGACGGCTTTTTGCTTTCCCTAAGCACCTCTCAATACCACCGAAAGCAAAACGCGGTATACTAGAAACAGCTTATTAATGGCATTGTTATTCGTTATGGAAACCGCACGATCGGCTGCAGAGGCTGCATACAACGAGGAGATCGCACGAAAAAAAGAAGCGGCTCGACAGCCAGCTCAAGAACGACCAGACTCAGAGACGCTCTCGCCCAGCCCAACATTTGAAGAAGCACAAGCAGCCTTTAACGCAGTCGCTCCCGATCGTCTAAACAACGTCGTTGGCATGGTGCGCGAACAAGAACGACTAGGAACAGAAGCAGGGACCGTGATTGGAGTATCCGCACAAGAACGTGCCGCCGCTTTCTTTTATGAAGAAGAAAGTCGCGCAGAAGCGGAAACAGGTCAGAATATTTTGCAACATCTCCCAGCAGACAAACACGATCGACTCTATTTCGCAGCAATAGCTGATCGCACTGCAGAACATGACATCACACCAACCCCTTTTGCGCTCGATGCAACAGGTGAAATGCAAGAAGTCACAGAAGACGCGGGCCGAAAAGCACGGCGAGCCATTGAGAGCTTAGGAACAGAACAAGGAACGTATCGCTATCAAGGACGTTTGATCGAGACACAAGAAGATCTGCATCGTTTACTCACGGAGCTGACCTCGCCATCTGCGAAACAAGAAAAGGTCGCAGCGGCATTCGAAGCTTTCCCGACAGGCATTCAGTACGCATTGAAAGCAATGGAAGCGGAACGAGAACGCATCGAACATGTGGCATTGCAGAGTGAGCAGCTCAGCTCTAGAGACGCAGATACACTTCCAGATCTGGTCACAGAACGACTTCAAACATCGGTCGCGGAACGTGCTCCTTTGCCGTTGATCGATCGGACAGGCGAACATCTGCGCGTAAATCTGGAGACCAGAAAAGAAAAAGAGAGGAAGGGAGCGGCACAAACAGAAAAAGCAGTCACCATCGACGAACAGGAATGGTGGCGAGAATTTAACAGAAGCAGAGAAGAAGCAACGGATCAACAAGCAACACCATCTAAAAGAACACCATCCAAAGGCCTAACCTCACACGAAGCAAAACCTGCATCTGCTCAGCAACAAACAAAGCCAGAAGGAACACAAGTCGAAATGATTCCAGAGCTAGAATCAGCGATGCCAAAGTACGCCGAAACAAGACGGATCAAGTTGGAAAATGAAGAAGTATCTCCTACCGAAAAACGTCGACGTCGCGGCATCTGGCCCTTTAATCGCTCGTAACATGTATGAGAAATCCAGGAGCAGAAATCGGGGGAGGAACAGCTATGGAAGAATTTGCAGGAGCAGCAGGAGATCCCGCACTGAGCACTTCTGTAGAACAACCATCAA
>CAYJMK010000034.1:0-7888 GCA_964371425.1 uncultured Candidatus Saccharibacteria bacterium | reverse complement strand
AGTGAGCACAGGGAGGATAATATAGCGAATACGATTGCTTGATTTGATCTGCCAATCTGCACGGAATACAACTCCCATCTGTTGTTTCGATGCGATCGGATTTGCATCGTTTTTCTCTGTTTCGCTGACTGTGAGGTTTTGTTTCGTATCTTCGGACGTCTCATCACTCTCCGTTGTCTTAAGAAGGCGACCGAAGCTCCTTGTGTTTCTGCGTCCACCACCTACGAGTCCCCCGCCTTGGTCCTCTCCATCCTCTTGGTCATCTCCTTCATTTTGATCGTCTCCGTCGTTCTCATCTTGGTCTCGACACTCATTGCTAATCGTGACCGTTGTGTTTGAGACGGTTTGGCGATCATAATTGGTATCGTTGCTGAGCATGCGATAGGTGACTGTCCCTGCTTGTGCATCCCCAACGGTATCACTCGTCGTCAATGTAAGTTCTTGTGGCGTATCCCAGTTCGCTGCCGTGAAGGTAACGCTGGTTGGATCTATATCGAGTTTTGTCCCGCCGTTGATGGTCACATTCACATCGTCGGTTGGTTGTGATGTGAGGACAAGTGTCACTGTGTCTCCATCTCCACATGCAATGACCGTTGTCGAACCGTTTGATTCTGTCACGGAAAGATCAGCTGTATCGTCATCCGTGATTGTTCCTGTGGCTGTTGCATCCGCAATGGTCGCGGTTGCAGAAACATTCGACAAGGTTATTGTGTACGTCTCTGCGGATTCATCGAGCACATCACCCAAGACCGGTATAGTGATCGTTCCTGATCCTTCTCCTGCTGTCATGGCTACCGTTCCCGTTGTTGCCGTGTAATCAGCTGCGGCCGTTGCGGTTGCATCTGAGCTTGTAAAGTCCACAGAGACGGCTTGTCCGCTTGCTGCACTCAAGGTCACAGTGAAGGTTGCATCGGTTGAACCGGAATTTCCTTCTGTCACTGTCACATCATCAATACTGATACTTGGAATGGCATCATTATCGGTAATCGTCACCACACCTTCCGCGTCCGTGACCGTCGCATTCGCAGGATTCGATAGATCGATAGAGAACGTTTCATCCGTTTCATCGATTGAGTCATCATCGATGTCGATCGTAAACGTTTTGTCGCCTGTTTGACCCGCCGTCCACGTTAATGTGTTTGTTGCCGACGTGTAATCTGAACCAGCTTCTGCCGTGTCATTCGTGGTTGTGTAATCCACGGTCACTGTTGCAGCACTTGAGCCAGTCATGGTGATGGTTACGGTGGCAGTACCAGCCGCTTCATCAACAGTGACGTCAGCGATCGCCAGTGTAGGCGCCGCGTCGTCATCGGTATTCACCACAGCAACATCACTTGGATCAATAACACTGTAATCACTATCTGTGGATGTTGCGATTGCATTGAGAATGTTATAAGCGACATCCCCATCGTCGATACTGTCATCCACACCTGTTGCGGTGACTGTTTTGGGTGTGTCCCAATCCCCCGTCGTGAAAGTGAGCGAAGTTGTTGATACGGTCCCTTCGGTCGTGTCTGAAGAGCTGACGCCTATCGATACGCTTGCGGTTGGTTGTGTGTCCAGGACAACCGTGAATGTTGCAGTCCCCCCGGCCTCTGTTGTGTCTCCAGAGATCACGGAGACCGTAATTCCAGGTAAAATCGCCTGCACACAGACATAGTTTGCTGCGACACCGCCGCTCACGAGCGCTGTGTCATAGACGATCTCGCCATCGCTGGCTGTGTCGTTATCTGTTGTACACGCATTTGCGCGCAACTTGCGGTCCACATTTGCTCCACCAGTTGCAACACCATCAATGTCAGCTGAGACATTCAACTGTCCGTAGTTCTGGACGGTTATTGAGTTGAATACATAGCCATTGTTGAAGCTTGCCACTTGATCGCTCGCTGGAATCGTCGTCAAAAAATCCGTCGCGTAGTACGCATACGGTCTACTCGCATTATCCACGTAGAGATCCCCATAAGTTGCCGTTGCATCCTTGAGATACACCGTTCCTGCAGACCCATCATAGTTTGCGACGGTTCCAGCCCCATCTCCTCCATTCGCTAAGATACTTGTTCCAACCGCCCCAAAACTATTGGTTCCATAGGCTATGGCTATTCTTCCGCCTCCACCTCCTGTTGCAGAGTAATCTGTATTCAGTCCGTTTCCACCCACCGCAGAGAGACTTCCACTCCCCGATAACGTCCCACTGACTGTCAGATTAATGGTTCCCCCTGCACCTGCACCCATATAGTAGTCTGGACCCGCTACAGGGGTCGTCTCTCCATCTGCAGAAATGGTGCCATTGACTGTGACGGTGGTTGCGGTGATCTTGACGACTCCTCCTCCGGCCACGGCCGTATAGGCATAGACCCCACCACCTCCACCAGGGAGGGTTGGATTGGTGATGGAGTCGTAGGCTTCTGCAATCGTTCCCGCCCCTGGATAGCCCCCTCTTCCTCCATGTGACCCTGATGCAGAGGACCCACTACTACCCCCTGTTGTTGTGTTGCCATTTGTACGACCGGTGGAGCCGGTGTTTGTCACACTTGTTGAGATGCCTTGTGCATAATATGTCGCTCCTTGATTTCCCCCCATATACCCCTTCCCGGTTACGTCCATTGATCCACCGGTGTCTATGGTCAATGTCTCGAGAGTAAGATCGAGCGTATAGGTCGTGCTTGTTGTCGATGCTGGTGTGTTTACGATGCCACCATTCTTTATAGTCAAGCTATCTAGGTCTACGCCACTACTTTTTTGCAGCGTGTTTCCTACGGTCAACGTCAATCCGTTGCCAATGATAGGTGCTCCGCTATTCACATATGCTGCTCCACTTGTAATAACGGTTCCTGTGATGGTCCCGGAGGTGGTCTCCAGGTCTGCTATCGTTACCGTGTCATCAAACTGTGCTGTTCCTCCATTGAGATACAGCGACGATGTCGAGAACTCTGGGAACGTCATTGCAATCCCACTCTCAAACATGGTGTTTGTCGGTATCTCAAGTAACGTCGTCGTAAAACTTGTTGCAGTGCTATCAAGATACAAACGTGCATATCCCTGGAGATAGGTATTTGTGAATGTCGCATCGTTACTACTCGTTATCTCTGTTGGGTAGTACGCATACGGTCTACTCGCATTATCCACGTAGAGATCCCCATAAGTTGCCGTTGCATCCTTGAGATACACCGTTCCTGCAGACCCATCATAGTTTGCGACGGTTCCAGCCCCATCTCCTCCATTCGCTAAGATACTTGTTCCAACCGCCCCAAAACTATTGGTTCCATAGGCTATGGCTATTCTTCCGCCTCCACCTCCTGTTGCAGAGTAATCTGTATTCAGTCCGTTTCCACCCACCGCAGAGAGACTTCCACTCCCCGATAACGTCCCACTGACTGTCAGATTAATGGTTCCCCCTGCACCTGCACCCATATAGTAGTCTGGACCCGCTACAGGGGTCGTCTCTCCATCTGCAGAAATGGTGCCATTGACTGTGACGGTGGTTGCGGTGATCTTGACGACTCCTCCTCCGGCCACGGCCGTATAGGCATAGACCCCACCACCTCCACCAGGGAGGGTTGGATTGGTGATGGAGTCGTAGGCTTCTGCAATCGTTCCCGCCCCTGGATAGCCCCCTCTTCCTCCATGTGACCCTGATGCAGAGGACCCACTACTACCCCCTGTTGTTGTGTTGCCATTTGTACGACCGGTGGAGCCGGTGTTACCTCCCTGACCGGCACCTAGGTATCCTTTTCCCGCTACATCAATGCTCCCACCCGATTCCACATTCAACGTCCCTGTTATATTTAGCAAAAGTTGATTATAGGTATCGACCGTTGTCGTACTGATGTCATGTGTCAGCGTCACTCCCGACTGAATCGTCAACGAGGCAAGCGAAACAGCTGGATCACTATTACTTTGCGTCAGCGTAAACTCACAGTCGCTTCCAGTTCCTACATTCAAAATCAGATCAGAATCTTCATTAAACGTTGTCCCGTCGCTATCTGTGTACGCTCCAACGCTCAATGTACGACTACCGCCCGCATTACAACTCAAGGTTTCTGTTGCAGCTTGTGCTGTTGAGATGTTGATAAACGAAAACGCGATTAAAACAATCAAACAGTTTGTCGCATAGCTATAACGCTTGAGACTTACGAGAAAAGAGGGCGTATGCAACGCTGAATACTTGGATGCATGCATTCTCATCAATCAATGTTTCTCTCCGTGATTCACACACGTTTATTGTAGTAGATAAGGCTCTAGAGTCCCAGTTTTCAAAAGTAATAAGGCGCCTGTGCGCCCCCTGCTCTCTTGAACGTGAACCCGACTAGGTTCCGTGTTGTTCAAGATTCTGCCAGATGCTAATGACGTTACTTTCCGTGTCTTTGATGCATGCGTAGAGGCCCATCTTCGTGAGGAGATGAAACAAATAAAACACAAAAAGAATCTACGCGCCTATTTCTTTTTCCCGCCTTTTTTGCTGCCTTCTGCAATCAGCGCTTTCATTGGGTTCCAGTAGTAATCGTGCCAGCCTTTTTTGATGTCCGTAAAGCAGGCAGCAGGAATGCCGGATTGAGAGAACGCCAGCTTGGTCCGATTCTTTGCGAGACGTGTCAACGCGAATGTTGCACGTGAGAACTGTCCTTCTGGCCAGTTTTCTTCATTCGAACGCCATGCTTGGACAATTTTCTTGTCCGCCTTCACTTCAAGATTCTTTCCGTGTAATCCTCCGTCGAATGCTGAGAATGCGCCACCAACGACTCGGCTGATTTTTGCTTTCGCACCGGTGAAAGTGCCGTGTTTTTTACTATCCATCAGCATCTCGAAAACGTCATGCGGAGCCGCATCAAACGTCACGGTTTGTCGAAGCGTCTTCATTTTCATCGAATTCATACGGGTCGTTACTGGGAATCAGTATAGTGCTTTGGATCGCGTTGATAGGCTTGCAAGCAATCTTCTGAGCAGAATTTGATCCGACCATCGACGGAGGAAAATGGGGGGTATCTCGCGTCGATATGGATTCCGCAGACAGGATCGAGAACTGTTTCTCCGCTTCCTGGTGGCTCTTGAGAGATTCTTCCGTCTTCAATCCAAAGTGTTCGATCAGCAATATCACGGATTCGTTGGTCATGCGAAACGATGACGACACTCCGACCCTCTTCTTTTGCAATGTTGTGCAACAGCATCATGACTTCGTGTCCTGCTCTGGAATCGAGATTCCCTGTTGGTTCGTCTGCTAATACTAACTTCGGACTATTGACCAAGGCTCGCGCAATGGAAACACGTTGCTGTTCTCCACCCGAGAGTTGCGAAGGATAGGCATGCAGACGTTGAACAAGATGGAGACGCTCTAGAATATTTTGAGCTTCCGCAGAGCTTTTTTTTATGCCAGCGAGTTCTGCCGCGTATTGAACGTTCTCGAGTGCTGTCAGATTTTGCAGAAGATTGTATGCCTGAAAGACAAAACCAACCGAGTGCAATCTTACTTGTGCTAGTTCCGTCCGTGATATCGATCCTAAATCCTTCCCTTCTACTTCAACTGTTCCAGATGTTGGAGAAAGGAGACCGCCGAGCATTGTGAGGAGTGTTGTTTTACCAGATCCGGATGGTCCCATAATGAGTACAATTTCTCCAGATTCGACGAAGAAAGAGACATCGCGTACAGCCTGAACCATCGTTTCACCTTTTCCGAACGACCGACGTATGTTCTTCACAGAAAGAATCGCCATATCCTTAGGCACGAAACACCATCGCCGGATCAATGCGAAGCACCTTTCGCAGTGGAGCAAGCGCAGCTCCACATACCATCACCGTCACCACACCGAGCACAAAGACGATATCCGTCCAAGCAATTGATGTCATGAAGAGTGGTTCCATGCGACTCGCCAACCAAGAGACAAGATACGTCAATCCGATCCCAACACCGCCTCCGGCTATTCCAGCAACTGCTGATTGCTCCAGCACAATCCGTGCAAGATGCCGATCAGGTGCCCCGACCGCTTTCAACACACCAAATTCACGCGCCTTTTCAATTGTTGCGGCGTAGATGGTCAGACTAATGACCGTCAACCCAACACAAAAACTAACCACGACAAGGACAGCAATAATCGGAAGAAAAATATCGACAATTTCTTGTTTGTTATTTTCTGCAAACGTCTCACGAACCTGCACTTCTGTCCCAGGTAAGATTTTTCGGATTTGCGTCATCACATCTTCTACATCTGCACCTGGTTTTAAAGAGACCAACACATAATTTGAGATATCTTTCATGTCGAATATCTCACGCGCCTCTTCGATAGAGATAAAGGTGTATTGAAAGATTGGTCCCCCAGCCGATATCCCGATAATACGAAAAGGACGTCCAAGGATTGGCAATTCATCTCCAACTCGAAGGTCGTGTTTTTTTGCGAAGGAAGCGTCCACGATGATCTCACCACGACCTGGTTTCCCTGATCCTTTCTCAAGGCGTGTTGGTCCTCCGAAACCAGACGTCACATCAAAACCAAAGATCGCTGTTTTTGCTTCTTTCCCTTTCACATCAAGGGTCATCCCACGCCGAACAAGCAGATGCGCCTGCTCAACCCCATCGACACCGCGTAATGTTTCCTCCATCGTATTCGGAATGATCGAGAATGAATGCGAAATATCCATCGCCCCCTTCTGCATCACCCAAACGTCTGCCGCAGATTTACTCACAAAGTCTGCTGCCTGCTCCCCCCAACCGCGATATAAACCGAGCAAAAGCAGCATGAGGAGCACAGCAAAGGCAACACCAAAGAGACTCACAATAAACCTCCCCTTTTCACGTAAAAGATTCTTTCGCGCAAGAGAGATCATCGGTTTGACATTTCTTTTATGGTACTGCCGATCATTTCTTCTGTGAACCACTCCTCTCTTAGTCTCGCTCCTGCAATTTGAAGGACAAACTCGCTATCACCCCCGCGACCGTGGCTGCTTCTTTCTTCGTTGCCATAGGCGTTTGTTGAGAGATCAGCATCGGACGGATCTATTCTCTCTTCTCTGTCTGAAAGACTCAAGACTCCATGTATTTCTTACCACGACACCTGTAACACCTGTCTCTCTTCCTGAAGCGTACGACCATCGATGACGGAAGGAAGTCCTCTTTTCTCGAGATCTTTCTCCAACCAGTATTCGTAGAGGCTCATATTGCGCCAATCCAACTGCTTCTTACATGTCGTTTCGCTCTCGAGTAACCCTTTACAGAACCGACTATTCCAATGCTCCTGTGGTCTATCAATGAGAGGAAAGACGTCTGGCGAAAGACCGTTGAGGTAGTTCTGATCAACGGTTCGGAGATCAGCTTCGAATGAACTGTTTCGTTTTGGATGTGCAAGGTTGTAGATGACCGAAATACGTTCTACGTTGATCGATAACATCACTGGAAGCCAGAGGATGCCGAGCCAACCGGTCACTGTGACGTATTTCCACCAGTCCATCTTTGTTGTGATCGCGATCAGCATCAGAGCAAGCAGCAGCATGACAAGCAGAATAATACTTGCCGCGTAGCATCGTGCGACTGTTAGACCATACGCAGTGATATACGCATGGAGTCGCATTCCTGCTGAACCCGCCAATAGCATCGCCATTGCCACATAGGTTCCCAGAAGCAACCAAAATGCTTTGGCTTTTTCTCGCGTTGGACTTCCACTCCAGTAGAGAACCGCTGCGATTCCCAGTGCGAGGCTCGCGGCTGCCAGCATCTGAAAGAATCCTTGTCTTGCATACTCTGCATACGTCAGACCAAATTCACGGACATAGGCATCGCCTCCGAAAAGCGCGGTGACCCGTACGATGAGGAATGTCGCGAAAAGGAGATTTAACACGGTTAGAGCCGCTGTCGCTGCTGTTCGATTCGTAGTCTGTTTTCTCTGCGCATCGATTTTTGATT
>CAYJMK010000033.1:3769-7917 GCA_964371425.1 uncultured Candidatus Saccharibacteria bacterium | reverse complement strand
CTCCACCCATCGACGGGAGTCTGTGGATATTCGAAGTCGTACTGAATGGTGCACCCGGCAGGATTTGAACCTACGACCTCAGGCTTCGGAGGCCTGCGCTCTATCCGCTGAGCTACGGGTGCTCGCGGATTCCGCACCTCCGAAGAGAGCGGATCCGCGCGCAGAACGTAACAACGAACAGCCGCTGAAGCAAATCAGAGGTCATCCGAAAACACCGATAGATTTCAGCCCTCCAACAACTGCTTCGCCGTAGAACGCATCGCTGCCAACTGTCGTGGACGCAATCGCACAAGCCGTTCCAAATCCTGAGGAGCTAACTCCAAAAAGTCGCGGATCGTATAAATCCCGCGCTCAAACAACAGGGCGAGGACAGACGGCTGCAACTCAGTAAACGCCGTCACAGGATACATCTGCTTCGATTCAATAAACTGCTCCACTCCTTTCCCTTCTGGATAGCGCCAACCAATCACCAACAACCCAACACACGCCGCATACGCGCGCGCATCCAACGTCACCTTAGTGTTTGTGACCAACCCACCTTTTGTAAACCCGCGCACAACATGCGCATGTTTATCTGGAAACACTTCATCTTGCCAAGACCGACCCGCTGGACCCGCAGCGCGCTTCGCTGCAGAAGGATCAAACACACAGCACGCGTTCGTGATGTCCTTATCTTTCACATCCAAATACCGCGCGTGAATGTACAGCGAATCTTTCACCGTAGAACGCAACCCAGGACGATTATGAAACTTACATTCCAACATGATCCGCTCTTTGTCTTTCTCCGCCACAATGTCGACCTCATGTGTCACACAGTGCCCGTCCACCAACACACTCACCTGCGTTTTGTATCCATGCGCCTCTAACACAGCTCCAAAATACGATTCAAACGGATGCCCTGTGGGACCCAGGCGCAAAATAGAACGACGCAAACCATACCGAATCGCAGAGGCCGGATCCACAGCAACGAGTTCCGTCTGCACGCGATCAAACAAATGTTCTGTCTGTGGCAGACGACGAATCTGTCGTACGGCACGTTGGGTCACACGATCAATCACCGGTACAGACGTTCCGGATCGTTTCAAAGACTCACGCAATTTTTCTTCACTAAACGGTTCACGTTCGCCTGTTGATTTGATGAGGTGTGTTGGTGTCGGGAAATGCATACACGCATTTTGCCAGGAAGAACCAAAATCGTCACGGGAATAGAATGACCACAAACGACGCAAAAGAAAAACCGGCCACACAGGACCGGACTACATGTGCACGTTCCGCTCGAACACCGCGATCAACCGAGGCGAATCCAGCCCGAGCGCAGAACCGTCCGCATCGCCGTAGGCTTGGACGAACCGGAGACCGCATTCTTGAGCGAGACGAATCAGACCGCGCAGCTCCAGAAGACGAGTCCGAATCTGATGCACCTGAGGACCTGCTCCGTTATGCGTCGTCCAGTCGCTCACCAGAAGCCCTTCTTGACGATCGAAGGTCACGTGAACCCTCGCGTGAAAGCGAGGCGGTTCCACATTCACCGTCCGATCCTCAAACGGCTCTCGCAGACTCCGAATCACCTCAGTGGGATTCGGTCCGCTGATAACCAATCGACCACCAGAGGGGTTCAGACGGCGGGTCATCTGGACCAAAACCGCACGAATCTGTTCTTCGGATCCCACTTCATTGAGAACACCACCGAAGAACAGACCAAGGTGAAACCAGCGGTCAGGCGCATGCACGTCCGGTACCAGGCGAAGATCGCTATGCACCAATCGCAGCGCAATCGGAAGTCCACCCTCTCCAGTAGCAAGCTTACGAGCGAGCTGCAGAGAAGGCTCATGCTGGTCGACAGCCACGACTCCAGCACCCGCACGCGCCAGGGCAACGCCCCGCAACCCAAACCCACACCCCAGTTCCAGAACCTGAAGCCCCTCGTCCGGGGCCGGCAGGCCAGCCTCTGTCAGCAACCGCAAAAGGAGATCAACGTCCGCTTCGATTTCCTTTCGCAAGATCGCCAGATAGCGGGTCAAAACAGGCACCGGAAACAAGGTTGCAAGCATGGTCGGAAGAACGAGGGACATAGACCATCCTTTCCTTCTACCCAGAAACGAATCGAACCAGCAAGAACCATTTCAAGCATAGATCGAATCGCACGGGTGAGAGATGAGATACAGTCAGAAGCCGGAAAACCGGCAGGAGTACCCCTGGCATAACATAAGGCGGGGAAAGTGCAAGATTCTAGGATCAGATGAGACAACACAAATAACCGCTTGCGAAAAACACGAGCGTCGCGTTATGGTGGCCCGCGTCGGGGCGTAGCGCAGCCCGGTAGCGCGCATCGTTCGGGTCGATGAGGCCGTGGGTTCGAATCCCGCCGCCCCGACCAAACGACATCCGATGATCATCCTCGGAAGGATCATCATCGGATGTTGTTTTGATTTGGCTACGCGACGGGATTCGAAGGCGATTCTCAGAACATGCCAGATGGCATGTTCTGAGAACGCCGGGCCCCGGAGGAGGCCCGAGCGGGAATCCCCCCCCGCACACTTTCGTATATCGAAGAGCCTGCTAAAGTAGTCCGCGTATGCCATCTCGCCAAAAACACGCACGAAACAGACGTATGGTCCTCCTCTTAGGCGGACTCTTTCTCGCCTCTGCTTTTCTGAGTTTGGGAAGCGGAATGGCCATGAATGGACAAAACCAGATGGCACGTTGTCCCCTCATGATCGCAAACGGCAGCGTCGTGGTCTGCCCCATGTCACTCATCGATCATCTGGCTCTGTGGAAGAGTCTCTTTGTTGCAGCTTCACCAACCCTACAACTCCTCCTAGGTCTGACCCTCCTTGCAGGAATCGTGCCTTGGCTAAAAAACCGTCTCGTTCTCCTTCAACGACATCAAACACCACAAGCTCAACAGAAACGACGCATCACAGAATGGATCAACACCTGTATGGATTCGTTAAAACATGCATTCGCACAAGGCATCCTCCACGGTAAACGCGGTGAGTTAGCATAGGACGTGTTCGTCAACGTTTTCGCGCGCAGTCACGCGTTCGTAAAACGTTTGTTGTTCTGAAAGTCGGAAAGCCGACTCTCAATTTCTTCACCTATGCCCTCACAAATGAAAACCGCAGATGTTCGCGTACGCGGCATGACGTGCGACAGTTGTGTCCTCTCTATCGAAGATGCGTGGAAAAAACTTCCGGGTGTGAAACACGTCTCCGTGGATCGTTCCCGGAATCGAGCACATCTAGAAGGAACACGCATTCCGTCTATCGAGGAACTACAAAAAACCGTGGAAGAACATGGCTACACCGTGCATCCTTTTGCATCTGCCGCTGAATCAAGGCAGGGAAAAGATCCGGAACGAAAAACAGCGGGGAAACGTTTCTTAGAAGCTGGCATTGCCTTTCTTGCCATCTTCCTTGCTTGGAAACTCCTCGAAAGCCTCAACCTCATTCCAAAAGGCATCGTCGTTCCCTCTCAGATTGGATTTGGGTTCGCCTTCATTATGGGCCTTGTTGCTTCTGTCTCAACTTGTATGGCAACGGCGGGAGGCCTTCTACTCGGCGCATCGGCTCGGATGACAAAACAGGATCCGAACGCAGCGGGACTCAAACGACTGCGCCCGCATCTCGCATTCAACGCTGGCCGCGTCGCCTCCTACACCATCATGGGTGCCGTGATCGGTGGTGTTGGATCTGCGTTCTCCGTCTCTCCAAAACTCCTCGGGATCATTGTGATCGCAGCAAGTATCGCGATGGTTGCGATGGGACTGCAGCTTCTAGGTTTATTCCCTTCCCTCGCACGCTTCGTTCCGCACCTGCCACGAAGCCTCTCACGCAAAGTCCAGCAACTCGGCGGGAAACAGGGGAAAACGGGACCCTTCTTGCTTGGAGCGGTAACGTTTTTCCTGCCTTGTGGCTTCACCCAAGCATTGCAGCTCTATGTCTTGAGTATCGCGAACCCGTGGCAAGGGGCAGGCGTTTTATTCTTCTTCGCTTTGGGAACGGTGCCAGCGCTCTTAGCGATTGGCATCTCAACAAGTCTTTCAAAAGGAAAACTCCGCCACATGTTATTGAAAGGCGCTGGCGCACTCGTGCTCTTCCTCGGTATTGCCACGATCAACAGCGGATGGGTCCTCGCTGGCGGGACCG
>CAYJMK010000033.1:0-3759 GCA_964371425.1 uncultured Candidatus Saccharibacteria bacterium | reverse complement strand
ATATAGGTGCCATAGTAAAAAGTCGTAGCGGATTATTGAATGGAGAAGCACCCTTACAAGGACAACAAGAATCCGTTCCTCCACTCGTTCCTATGAAAGACAGGAAACAGATCGTGAATATGAAAGTCGTCGGACTCAAGTATACCCCAGAAAGATTCACCGTCAGACAAGGCGTCCCGGTCGAGTGGCATGTCGACGGATCTGGAGCACAAGGGTGCGCACAAGTCTTAACAGCTCCTGCATTCGGTCTGACAACGCTCCTCAAAACAGACCAACCGAACGTATTGACATTCACACCCGATACGATTGGGACCTTCCAGTTTAGATGTTCCATGGGAATGACGAATCCAAACGCGGCATTCATCGTCGTACCGAATGACAGCGCAGCAGACACAACTCCGACCGCTCCTAACAACTCGTAAGTATGAAGTCCATCACCTTCGGTGTTCAGGGCATGCATTGTTCGTCCTGCTCCGTAAATAACGAAAAAGCGTTAAAGAAAGTACAGGGCGTGAAAAGTGCATCCGTCAACTTCGCTACAGAAAACGCAACGGTTGAATACGATGACACGGTCACGAATGAACACGCGTTGCACCAAGCGATCATCAAGAATGGCTACAAAGTTGCAGCGCACACGCCACCAACCGTAAACGCCACACACGGAACACATACCGGGCACACGATGCCAAAAGCGGACGCATTCATACCCACCCAAAACGATCACACAGGACACGCGCAACAAAACGCAGGAGAAGATCACTCCGCACACATGAATCAAAATGCGCGTGATGCAAGAAAGAAAGCTGTAGCCGCAATGACACTCGCAGTACCAGCGGTCCTCTTAGCCATGTTCGGTCTCAAAGCAGGAAAGGCATTGCTCGGCATCGACCTCATGATCTGGATCGAAGCGTTCCTCGGAACAGCCACGATTCTCATCTTCGGCTGGGAATTCCACCGCGGATTCGTTATGCAAACAAGACACGGACGCGCGAACATGGATTCGCTTGTTTCGCTCGGTACGCTTGCAGCATTGGGCTACAGCATCTGGGCTCTCGCCACCGGCAGAGAAGACGTGTACTTCGAAATAGGAGCCTTGATCACCGCCTTTATTTTGCTCGGACGCTTCTTAGAGGCACGGAGCCGTGGACAAGCGAGTAGTGCTGTCGCAAAACTCATGAAGCTCGGCGTAAAATCTGCGCGCGTGATAGCACCAGACGGGACACAGAAAGACGTACCCATTGAAGAAGTAAAGATCGGTGATCTGCTGCTTGTAAAACCTGGCGAAAAAATCCCCGTAGATGCATCCGTCGAAAACGGAAGCTCGAGCATTGATGAATCGATGCTGACCGGTGAAAGTTTACCCGTGAATAAATCGGTGGGCGACACGGTCTATGGCGCCACAATGAATGTCGACGGAGCTTTGCACGTGCGTGCCACACGCGTAGGCGAAGGGACGGTGCTCGCGCAAATTGTGAAGATGGTGGCACAAGCCCAAGAAAAGAAAGCGCCGATTCAGAAACTCGCAGATAAAATTTCTGGCATCTTTGTTCCCATAGTCCTGGTGATTGCGGCCATCACAGCCGTCAGTTGGTATCTCATCACAGGCGATCCAGGCAGCGCACTTGTACCAGCCGTAGCCGTGTTAGTCATCGCCTGTCCATGCGCGCTTGGACTCGCAACACCGACGGCGATTATGGTTGGAACAGGATTAGGGGCAACACGCGGCATTTTGATTAAAGACGGCGAAGCACTCGAAAAAGGGAAGCACATCGACGCTGTGATCTTCGATAAAACAGGGACGCTCACAGAAGGAAAGCCAGCCGTGACAGATATCGTGCCTCTCGCAGAAGCGTGGACGACACAAGACATCTTAGAAGAAACCGCCGCAATTGAATCGCTCTCGGAGCATCCACTCGCACAAGCTGTTGCACGTGCTGCACAAGAACAGAATCTGACTCTGCCGAATGTACAAGATTTCTCAAACTTCTCAGGAAAAGGTGTGCGTGGAACCATTGAAGGAAAACAACTTCTGGTCGGCAGTCCACGCTTCATGAAAGAAGAAGGGATCCCAACACAAGAAGCAGAAGAGCGCATCGCGCAACTAGAAGGCGAAGCAAAAACAGTCATCGGTCTCGCCGAAAACGGCATCTTACTTGGCCTCATCGCGATCGCAGATAAACCAAAGTCTGATGCAAAAGCAGCTGTCGAAGCATTGCGAAAGAAAGGTGTTGAAGCGGTCATGATCACCGGTGATAATAAACGCACAGGCGAAGCGATTGCAGCCACGCTCGGTATTCGCACCGTCTTGGCCGAAGTCCTTCCACAAGACAAGGCAAACGAAGTCAAAAACCTGCAAGATCAAGGCAAGAAAGTGGCGTTTGTAGGCGACGGCATCAACGACGCACCTGCGCTCGCACAAGCAGATCTCGGCATCGCGATTGGAACAGGAACTGATATTGCGATCGAAGCCGGAAATATTGTTCTCGTGAAAGGCAGTCCACTCAAAGCGGTAGAAGCGTTGAACCTCTCACAACAGACCTTCCGGATCATTCGCCAAAATCTCTTTTGGGCATTTGCCTACAATGTGGCTGCTGTTCCACTCGCCGCACTCAGTCTCCTGAACCCCATGATTGCGGCAGCAGCCATGGCGTTCTCAAGTTTGAGCGTAGTAACGAACAGCCTGCGCATTAAAAAGAGCCGGAGAACCTATCCAGAGACGTGACAACAAACATCAGAACAACAACGACCACTTTTAGTTTAGACAAGGAGATACAAGACGCGCTACCATCCGCCTAGACATAAACAGGCAACTACCTATGACAAAACATAAACATCTCCTCATACTAGTTGGTGTCGTCGCTATCCTTTTTCTCATAGCAATAGGATGGGTTACCTTTACGTTGTTGAATGCGTTCCAACCTGAAGATCCTTACGGTCCAGGCGGAACTCCCTTTGGTAAAGGGGTGACACAAGATGATCCAATCATCTATACAGCAGCTATTCATGGGACGACCTGCCCACTCAACACATACTTCAAAGGTAGCCGCCGTTCTCCTGAAATCGGTTGTAGTTGCCCAAGCGGATATGAAATGGACAGTAAGATCATTGGCGGCGAAGCAGGTGATGCATGCTATGGACCAGGCACCAAATGTCCAATCCTTAGTTCAATATGCGCAAAAAAGAAATAGACATTGTCGGAAATCTACACACAGAAAAGAAAGGAGTTATCTCTTCTTTTCTTTATGAACAATGCCTAAAGATGTCGCATCATTAAAACGAAACTCAGTCTCTCCTAACTCTAACCCACGAACAACGTCGGCAAACTCAACAAATTCCGTTCCCGTATTGTCGTCGTATTTTGTAATAATCAACGCGCCGCCTGGTTCGATCATGTCGAGATAGCGTTGAAGATGTTCTCGAAGATGTTCTGGAGGAAAGTAGGGCATTTCCGTCCGAACGTAGGTGAACGTTCTACCCGGATCAAACGTTGAAACATCCGCAACCTGGAAATGATCTGCTGCTGCAGGGAATCGTTGTTGTGCACGTGTAATCAACTCCGGAACAAAATCTGCTCCGAACACATCGACGGTTTTCCCGCTCTCCTCGGCCCATTTTTGGACATCCGCAGCAAGACGTCCGTTTGCACATCCTAAATCCAAAAACGAGCCATCCCGATCGATCACTTCTACGATCAACCCGCGACCGTACTTCCATTCCTCTTCGGTTCCACCAAAACCCGTCTCACGTAAATCTCCTTGG
>CAYJMK010000032.1:6133-7961 GCA_964371425.1 uncultured Candidatus Saccharibacteria bacterium | reverse complement strand
AAGAAAGGACTTCTCTTGCTCGACACCAGCAGTCTCGCCAGAGAAGTCCTTTCCTGCTTTTGAATAACGTTCTTCCAGAAAAAGGAGCTCAGATCAACTTGAGATCTTTAGGCTAAAATAAGAGTAAATCACGCTCTACAACCCCGGATCGTTTTTCCTGAACAGACGCGCACCACGCCACCAATGCCGAAACCCAAGCCCAAAAGGCAAAATCGAAAGAAAGTACCTCAAATCAACAGCCATCCGAACCACATAAGCCAGTCGCCCAGAGAAACGAAGTTTCCCTCCATCAACCAACGCATAGTGCCCCGCCAACGGAATAGCCACAGTCCAAGAAGAAGGTGGCTGGTAAGAAGCTGGTTCTTTGTCTTGCAATAGACGCACAACCGCACGCGCGACCGCTGTTCCCTGGTGTATTGCTTCTTGTGCGAGCGCTGGCAGCGGTGCCTTTGTTTTTGGATGCAAAAAACAGACCGCATCACCTAAAGCAAAAACATCTTCTAACCCTTGGACACGGAAACTGGCATCCACATCAATCGTGCCCCGTTTTGTCAGCGTCGCTCCAGGAAGCGCAGAAGAGAGTGCACACCCACGCACCCCTCCTGCCCAAACGAATAGATCAAAAGGCAAGGAAGAACCATCATCCAGAAAAGCGGCTCGTTCTTCCACACGCACGACTTTTTTTGAAAAATGGAGCCGAACACCAGCTTGCTGCAAACGCGCGCCCGCTTTCCGAGACGTAGAAGCAGATAACATTGGAAGGACGCGATCGTCCATCGTGACCAGATGCACTTCTACAGCTTCTGGCTGAATAATCCCGGTACGCGCTAAGCGTACAAGGAGTCCCGTCATCTCTCCCGTGAGTTCTGTACCGGTAGGACCCCCGCCAGAAACCAACACGCGGACCACAGGACACGCTTCCTTTCGACACGCCGTAATCGCGGCCAACAGACGTTCACGCAGCTGCAACGCGTCTTCCACCGTTTTCAGTGGCAAACCATACTGCTCAGCACCAGGAATCCCAAAATATTCCGGTACCGACCCGGTGGCGTACACCAGAAGGTCATAAGAAAGATGCGTGCCATCTGCGAACTGAACATGTTTTGTCTGCGGATCGACAGCCGTCACCATCCCTTGACGAAACTGCACAGCATCAGGAAGACGATCAAAAATCTCTTGATATAAAACGGATGAACCAGCAATCGCATCCCGCACGCCCTGACCGTCTCGCGTCTGAATGTGCGCCGTCGCCACTTCATACAAGAGCGGCGTAAAAACATGTCGCGCATGTCCGTCGACACCCGTAATCCGTGTTCCAACTGGTAACATGGGCAACTGTTTTGCCAAATCCAAGGCAACACGCAAACCCGCAAATCCTAAACCCAGAATCAGGACATGCGGCCCAACAGCCGTACTTGGAGGAACCGTTGTGTTCATGAAAAGAAATAGTGTAAGAACCAGCCTCTACACGGCTGGGACACTCCGAACAATCGCCAAGAACGATGCAGGTTCCAAACTCGCTCCCCCAACCAGTGCACCTTGCACATCTGGAAGCGCTAATAACACAGCAGCATTTTCTGGTTTCACACTTCCCCCGTACAAAATCCGCACAGAAGCAGCGGCTGCACCCAAGCGCTCTTCTAAAACCGTGCGAACGAATGCGTGAACGGCCGCAACCTCTTCCACAGAAGCAGGCTGAACAGATGCATCGCCACCAGAGATAGCCCAAACCGGTTCGTAGGCAATGTCTAAGAGCGCCGTTGCAGCCTCCGCAGAACGCGCTCCGCTCACGAAGCCGTCGAGGGCCGCGGCGAGTTGATGTCTCACC
>CAYJMK010000032.1:4729-6123 GCA_964371425.1 uncultured Candidatus Saccharibacteria bacterium | reverse complement strand
CCCAGCTGCGCGTTCGTCTTTTGTTTCACCGACACACACAATCGCCGGAAATCCGAGTCGTCCCACTGTCATGGCTTTTGCCTGAACCTGCGCATCCGTTTCGCCAAAAAGGTGTCGACGTTCTGAATGGCCAATCAAAACCCCATCCACACACGACTGAAGCTGCGCCAAGGAAACCTCACCGGTAAAGGCCCCTTCATCTTCTGCGAATCCGTTCTGCGCATAGACGCGTAATGGCTTGTCCACAGCGTTGTGAGCCACCCATGCCACCCGGTCTAACGCAGCCATATGCGGAGCGATGCCTACATCGACGGACGTATTCCTAGCGAGGCCTTCCAGAATCGCCTGCGCATCAACACGGGACTGGTCAGGCGACTTATACATCTTCCAGTTTCCGACCACCAGATAGGGATGTTTTTGCATACAGGAGAATGCAAGAGATCAAAGAGAGAGAAAGGTGAGGAGCTTTCCACCAGCAAGCGTCATCGCCGTGACAATAGTAGCCGCGATAGATACACCAAGAAACAAATAACAGACAGCACGACCAAATGGAACGCCGAATGCAAAGGCAGCGACCGAGCCACTCCAAGCTCCGGTGAGCGGAAGAGGAATGGCCACAAAGGTAATGAGCGCGAGTGGGCCCCATTTCTCGAATGTTACTTTATGTTTTTTTGTTGTGTAACGAAACACTGCATCAAACAAGCGCTGACAAAAACGAAATCGTTTCGAGAGAAAACGTGAAAGAGGACCATACGCTGCAAGCAGGAGAACGGCAGGGGTTATATTGCCAATCACCGAGAGAAGAACCACTTGCCAAACAGGCAAGCGGTACACCGCAATTCCAATCGGAATAGAAACGCGTAATTCACCGACAGGTATCATGGCAATCAAAAAGGTTGCCAACTCTTTCGGCATGTTGGAAAACAAGACAACAAGGTCGATCATACAAGAAGGCAAATCAGGAAAGGCAGAAAACAAACATGATCAATCTCGAGGAAGAGCACGATGATAATACCCTGTCAGGAGCCGCCAACGAATCAAAAACAACTCTGACAGCGTTCCGAGCGCGGCCTTCGCAGGCCGGAGCCGCGACGCGCCAACGTCGTGCCAAACAATCGGCACTTCTTTGATCTTGAAACCAAAGAGTTTCGCAAGCGCAAGAATCTCCATATCGAATCCCCACCGGTCGATGGTCTGTAAGGGAAAAATCTTTTTTGCTACTTCACGTGTAAAAAGTTTAAACCCAGCTTGGGTATCGTGAATCCCAGGTAACAACACAAGACGAATCAAAAAGTTCGCTGAGCGCCCCAGAAGCTACCGAAACCACGGCTGCTGGACCGTAATCTCCGCACCGCGAACATGTCGCGAACCAATCACGACCTGAAATCCTTCTT
>CAYJMK010000032.1:1708-4719 GCA_964371425.1 uncultured Candidatus Saccharibacteria bacterium | reverse complement strand
CGAAACCGAATTGGCAAACCAGATGGGCTTTGAAGTGATTATCATTGACCACCACGAAGTTTTAGATAAATTGCCAAACGCTTCAATTGTTGTCGATCCAAAGCAAAAGGGCGCTGAGTATCCCTTCAAAAACTTGGCGACTTCGGAGAGCGGAGTGGCGTTATCTGCATCCATAAACAGAAAATGGTCACCGTCGTGTCGCAAAATGCCGACACGCACCGCGCAGCCTTTTCCAGGACACACGTCTGGAACATCTAACACCAATTCCGGCATGTTTTTTTGAAACGCACGAACCACATCTTCCGTTCCATCTGTACAACCGTTCGCAACCACCACCACTTGAGCCGTATACAATTGCGTCGAAAGATATGCGTGAATGTCACGCAATGTTGGTTTAATCCGCTCCGCTTCGTTGCGGGTTGGAATGATGACCGTCAGGTAAGGCCGAGGAGTGTCCATTAACACAGGATAGCAGAACAAATCTAGAACCTACGAGAAAAGATACGCCTGAATGCAGCCCTTATTTTCTTGCGGACCCTTGGTTATTCGCGCGGTCTAAGTACGCCTGTAAAACCATCTGCGCCGCACGCCCATCCCCCGCTTGCAGAACAAGGCTCGGCTCATCCATCAGACTCCGTTCCGCTTGACGCGTCGTGAGTCGTTCGTCCTCCAGATGCACAGGAATCCCAAGATACGAATCAATCTCCTCCGCAAACGCACGCGTCCGTGTCGTTTGTTCTGAATCTTCACCGGAAAGGGAAAGCGGGAGACCAATCACCAATGCCTCGACATCATCTTCAAACACAATTTTTTTTAATGTCTCAATCAATTGAACCTTCGCGCCATACGTGATGGTCTCGCGCGGTGTCGCAACATGCTGTGACGGATCGGAAATAGCGACACCGACGTGTCGATCCCCAAAATCAAGACCAAGAATGCTGCCCACAAAAAATGCTTAGAAAGAAAATCCGCTTTTGAATGCGGTCAAAATCTCTGGTCCCTCTGCCGTGATCGCAATCGTGTGTTCAAAATGCGCAGCCAAGGATCCGTCTTTCGTAACCACGGTCCACTGGTCAGGGAGCGTTCGCACGCGCGGAGAACCTGCCGTAATCATCGGCTCAATCGCAATCACCGCTCCTTCCACCAGAACCGGACCTTCCCCAATGCACCCCCAGTTTGGAATCGACGGGTCTTCATGAAGTTCGAACCCGACACCATGTCCAACCAAGGCACGCACAATGCCGTAGCCTTTTGGCTCCACCACGTGCATCACCGCGGCACCAATATCTCCCACGCGCGCACCCACGCGAGCCGCATCAATCCCCGCTCGCAACGCATCTCGGGTTGTATCAAGGAGCTGCTGAGCCGACGCAGAAATCGTCCCAACCGGAACGGTCACAGCCATATCCGTTACAAAACCGCGATATCGCATCCCAATATCGATCCCCAGGAGATCGCCTTCATTCAAGAGACGGTCACCGGGAATCCCATGCACGACCTCCTCATTCCGCGACAAACAAACAGAAGCGGGATACCCGTGATATCCCAAAAAAACCGGTTCTCCACCGACAGCTCGAATCTGACGTTCAGCTTCTGCATCCAACATCTTCATGGAGGCACCAGGAATGGCTTGTTCAGTAAGATTCTGGAGAATCGTCGCCAAAAGAGCCCCTCCTTCGCGGAGCAACGTAATCTGTTCTGAGGTCTTCAAACGAAAGGTAGCCATGGATAACAGTGTACCTGGCACGTTCAGAAGGGCAAAAAAAGACCGCAGCGCCTCAAGTGAGAAGACTGTAGGCGAACGCGGTACACCGACTCAACACATAAGGCGCCGTATCATGTTTCACCGACCAGTGTTGTCGGGAACCATTCAGTGCATCTGTCAGGACATGATTCGTCCCTTGATCAAAGTCGATGGCATGCAGAGTGGGATACCGACCAATCTCCTGCAACCGAGCAATCAGCTGTGGAAGCAGGAGAGGGATATCGGCATTGCCGAACAACACCATGGTCGTGATAGCCGTGAGCTGATGCACAGATGGCAGATCAGCACGCAACTCCCATCCTTCTGGGAGGACGGAGACCCACTGCGTCGGACCCACACACAGCACCTCTGTGTCATAGAGCGACAGAACGCGGAAAACGCACTGAACAACCCCAACCTCCCACGAAGAAACGGTCGGGGGAAGGAGAAAGAGCACCCGCGGAGGTCTCCTACCGAGAGGACTATCCATAGACCACCCCGCTTTCTTGCTGGTGTACAGCGTAAACGGACCGTAGTCCTCTCCGCCCGCGGGTGTCAAGAAAGACCGAGAGCTTTTACGACTGCTTGATGCACCACTTCAATCGGAGAGGCTCCTTCAACTTCAATCAATTTTCCTTCTGAACGAAATCGTTCTGCAACAGGAAGCATGCGTTCACGGGACCAAGCAAAACGTTTCTGGATACTGGCCTCTGTATCGTCATGGCGACCACGCGCCAACAACCGCTTCAAACCTTCTTCCTCGGAGAGTTTGATCAAAAGCGCAGAAACTTCCGTACGTCCCATCGCACGCAGTCCGTCCAACAATAAGTCGGCCTGGGAGAGCGTTCGTGGATGCCCATCGACAATCAATGGACGATTAATCGGAAGGGCACGCACGGTGTCGAGCAGAATAGGCGTACTCACATCATCCGGAACAAGCTCACCTGCTTCGACCAACTCTTTGACAAGACGACCGCGATCTGTGTCTTTTTCCTTTTCTGTCCGCAACAAATCTCCCATTGTGACAAGATCATAACCATATCTTTGAGAGAGCAACTGAGCCTGTGTACCTTTCCCAGACCCTTGAATGCCCATCAGCAAGATCGTTGTCGGTGGTAGTGTCATGCGTCAAAACAAGAAAGTCTCAATAGAACGATTCGTAATCCCGCATCACCATCTGCGCTTCAATTTGTCGCACGGTTTCAATCACCACCGAAACAACAATCAAGATACCCGTCCCACCAATTTGCAAAGACTGAATCGTCAC
>CAYJMK010000032.1:0-1698 GCA_964371425.1 uncultured Candidatus Saccharibacteria bacterium | reverse complement strand
TGTATCGTAACAAATTCAGTGATGAAGTTTGGCAGCACAGCAATCACTCCCAAGAAAAGGGCACCAGCAAGCGTAATACGTCCAAGAGTCCGCTTGAGATAGGTCGCTGTTTCACTACCCGGCCGGATCCCAGGCACAAATCCACTTTGACGCTGCAAGTTTTCTGAAACCTGTTTAGGATCAAACGTCACCCCTACGTAGAAGTAGGTAAACGCAACAACCATCACAAAGTAAACGCCCGCGAAAAACAGATTGTTCGCAAAGAGTTCACTCGTGGATCGGGCAAGCGATGCCACAGTTTCATTCGAAGAGGTCAGAAAGAAGTTCGCAACGATCCCCGGAAATAACATGATCGAGATAGCGAAGATGATCGGAATCACACCCGCTTGGTTCACGCGCAACGGCAAATACGATGCAGCCGAACCTGCGCCAGAACGACTCCGACGCGCGTAGGTCACAGGAATCTTACGCTGACCTTCGGTGATAAAGACGATCGCTGCCACAGTCAAAAGAGCGACAAAAAGAAAAGCAAGAAGTTCCAAAACTTTCGAGGGATCATATGCAGCCAGCGTTTGCTGAAGGGCGCTCGGCAAACCAGAAACAATGCCAGCAAAGATAATCATAGACACGCCATTCCCAATCCCACGTTCCGTGATGAGCTCACCAAGCCACATCAAGAAGATGCTGCCGGCCGTCATAACTAACATCATCGCGGCCATCTCGAAATAACCAAATGCCGGTGAAAGAACGCTGAAGCCAGAACGCTGAAGAAGAGCGATGAGTCCATACGCTTGAATCAATCCAAGGGGAAAAGATAACCACCGCGTGATTTGATTCAATTTCCGACGTCCCGCTTCTCCTTCTTCTTTCTGGAGACGCTCGACAGCAGGAATCGCATACCCAAGCATTTGGATGATAATCGATGCCGTGATGTACGGACCAACACCAAGTGCCACCATCGAGAAGTTATCAAGTGCACCGCCCGAAAACAGATTGAGCAAACCAAATAATTGGTTGGACGAAAGGAAGGAACGCAAATTTTCCAGCTGGATCCCTGGGAGCGTAATGTGAGCCAGAATCCGGAACAACACAAGAAGGAGAAGCACGTAGCCAATCCGTTTGCGGAGATCTGACGATTTGAAGATCGCGGTCAGGACGTTCGGCACGGCAGAAGAGGTAAAAGAAAGTCCTGGAACAGGGTTCGCTCCGAGAAAAACTCGGAATCGAAGGTAAACTAGGCTGTCTTACGGATACGTTCCGCTTTCGGTTTGGCACCCGCGCGTGTCGGCATCGAAATCACATGAGCTGTTCCTCCTGCTTTCTCAATCGCTCTTTTCGCAGAAGCAGAATAGTTGTGGGCAAACACCGTGAGACGCGTTGTCAGCTCGCCGTGACCAAGGACTTTCAGGAACTTCGCTCGACGAGGAAGGATGTTTTTCTTTTGTAGATCACCCAAGCGAACGGTTGTTCCTTCTGGAAAGACGGAGAAATCGGAAATATTGACCGCCTCAAATGTGTCATGAGGCATGTTGCGCTTCTTCCCACGGAGCTTTGCGTAACGCTCAATAATCGAAGATTGACCACCTTCAAAACCACGCTTGCGGCCTTTTCCGGTGCGTGATCCCTGACCTTTTGTGCCACGACCAGAGGTCTTGCCGCGTTTTCCGCCGCGACCAATACGCTTACGACGCTGACGAT
>CAYJMK010000031.1:1285-8584 GCA_964371425.1 uncultured Candidatus Saccharibacteria bacterium | reverse complement strand
GCATGCTCTGCGGCCCAGACGAACTGGGCGAGACAACAAAAGACGAACGCGCCATTTGGATCCTCCCAGAAAACCTCAAGCCTGGAACGCCGCTCGCAGAAGCGCTCGGGAAAGGCACAGTCCTGACCTTCGACGTCCTCGCAAATCGTCCGGACTGTATGGGGCACGAGGGCGTCGCGCGGGAAATTGCGGCGGTCTTTGGGCGCTCGTTCAACGCAGCGTGGCCAGAGGACCGGTTTCCAAAACGACTCACACTTCCGGAGTCAGGAACGGGCGACGGTCTTCCGTTAGATGTGCAACGCACAGACGCTTCCGCAAGCAAGCGCTACACAGCCGCTGTCTTATCTGGTGTCGATACGCGGCCGTCTCCGGACTGGATGCAGCAAGAACTGAGAGCAATTGGCGTCCGCCCGATCAACGCGCTTGTCGACACGACCAACTACTTGATGGCAGACATGGCGCAGCCATTCCACGTCTTCGACTATGATCGGATCGCTGGACAAAAAATGACGATTCGTCGCGCACAAGAAAACGAAATCGTGAGAACGCTCGACGGTGTAGACCGCAAGCTTCCGGCGAACACGATTGTGATTGACGATACAGACGGACCCATGGATCTGGCTGGAATCATGGGTGGCGAACGGACCTGCGTCCAAGAAAACACAACGCGCGTCATTCTCCAGTCTGCGCATTTTGATGCGCTTTCCATTCGGCGTACGTCGAGCGCGCTGGGTCACCGAACAGATGCTGTTGGCCTGTTCGAAAAAGGCGTCGCACCACTCAAAACACGAGAAGCGCTGGAAAAAGCGGTTGCCGTGCTTTCGGGGATCTTCCCAAATCTCAACATCGAGCGCGTCATTGACCTCCACGGTGATCTGCCAGAGCCAGCGCCTGTTCAGCTTTCAGATGCGCGTCTGCAATCGTACTTAGGGATTCCATTCGCACGCGAAGAAGCAAAACAACTGCTGGGACGACTCGGTTGCAGCATCACCGCAGAAGACGCGGAAAAACTCACGGTCACGCCGCCGGCGCATCGTCTCGACCTCCTGATCGAAGAAGATCTCATTGAAGAAGTAGCCCGTCTCTACGGATATGAAGCATTGCCATTCGCATATGTTGTGGGTGAGGCCAAACCGCCAGAGACAGCCCCAGATATCTATGGGCGATACAAACTACGTGAAACCTTCGCAACACTGGGCCTCAACGAAGTCGTCAACTACTCGTTCGTAGGAGAGGAGCTTCTCAAAAAGGTGGGCCTGGCGCAGACAGAACATGTTCGCATCGAAAACCCGCTCGACGAACGGCAGGCATTTCTTCGTACGGAACTTTTGTCCGGCCTTCTCAAAAACGCCGTAGATAATCTCCGATTCTCAGAACGCTTCGACCTGTTCGAACTTGACAAAGTCTATTTCCCAGCTGAAACCCAGAACGCCGACAGTAAGACAGCAGCAGAAGCACCAAAAGAATACTGGGCATGCGCCGGGCTCTTGGTTCGCCAAGAAAAAGAAACGGATGCAGAGACACTATACCGTGAAACACGGGGTGTCGTTGAGCGTGTGTTAGAAACACATGCAGTGAAAGCTCGGTTTGAACGAATGCCACAAGATAAATGCGACTTTTGGAGTCATCCTGGTAGGTCATCCAGGGTAATGGCAGAGAAAAATGAAATCACAACCATCACAGAAATCCACCCGCGCGTCCTCCGAGCTTTCGGTCTAAAAGGCGTGCGGATTGGTGCGTTCACGGTTTCGCCAGAAGGTTTACGTACAGCATCGGAAGGTCTGCACATGTACGAAGTGTTCGCCACGTTGCCGGCCGTCAAACGCGACATCGCGCTTATTGTAAACGAATCAGAAACGGTGCAAGAAATAGAAGGGCGCATCAAAAAAGCTGGTGGCGCTGAACTAGCCTCTGTAGAACTCTTCGACCTATTCCGGGACGCGGAAAAAATGGGAGAAGAGAAGAAGAGCCTTGCGTTCCATCTCACATTCCGCGCGTCAGACCGAACACTGACAGAACTTGAGATTGAAAAGAAAATGGAAGCGATTCAGAACATTGCTACAAAAACCCTCTAAACAAAGAGAAATAAACAAACGACCTTGACGTGGGCCCTAAAATGGGTCTATTCTCAGTTCTCCGATAACCCGTTCTTGGAAGCCACTAAGTCCCACACAAAGGCTGATGTGCTTCCCGTAGCTGTAGGCCGCGTCTAAAAGGCTTCGCTCACAGCGGAGTACTAGATGAGCGCCGAAAAGCGCGTGCTGTCAAAGGAGAGTCGCTAGTAAGCGAGGCTAGCGAGAGGATCTTAGGGAAAGATACGCCGACGGTTCCCAAGAAACGTGCCTTGAACAGTGGAGACGGTCCTCCCGATCCCGGCGGAAACGTACGGGCGAAGGGAGCGTGCGCTGCCGAACGGTATGCGCTGTGCACCTTGCAGCGGTTCTATGAACGATTCGTGCGGAATGCGTTGGGCCATCCACCCAATGGCAGCCTGCATGGATCTGGCTCACCTGTGAAGCCAGAGATTGGCCTGCCTCGCTCCCATGAGGTCAGGAGCTGTCAAAAGCCCATCGGGAACGCCGTAGAAACGCCAGACCGGGCCAAAGAGCCCGTTGTGTACGTATGCAACAGAGGCATACGAGAGCCTGTGGGGCGTGATTGAGCATACCGCCCATAAAGTGGACATGTGTCCGCCTACACTAGTCTGCCGAAGGAGCGACGACGCTCCGCACTCCGCAGGCTCTTTTTTTGCCTAAAATCAGACCGACAAACAGAATCAAACCTCTGGCTCGTTCGTCTAGCTTCTGGTAGAATCCTTAAATAAGGAGAGTCCTGTTTTTGTCTCTGCTATGGCTAAAAAGTCTGAAGAAACCTCTGTGAAACCCGGTGCGTCCATGAAGGGCGCCAGTTCGTATGGAGCGAAGGATATTACCGTCCTGAAAGGCCTGGAACCGGTGCGCAAGCGTCCCGGAATGTATATCGGTGGGACGGGCCGTGATGGCCTGCATCATCTCATCTGGGAAGTTGTCGACAACTCGATCGACGAAGCCATGGCTGGATATTGCACGCGCGTAGAAGTGACACTCCTACCAGATGGCTGGATGAAAGTTGTGGACAATGGCCGTGGAATTCCGGTAGAAAAACATCCGGTGACAAAAGTTTCGACACTGGAAACCGTGTTAACGACCCTGCACGCCGGTGGAAAATTCGGTGGCGAAGGTTACAAAGTTTCTGGTGGGTTGCACGGTGTGGGTGTGTCGGTGGTCAACGCGCTCTCCACCGATTTGATCGCAGAAGTCGATCGCGATGGGAAACACTACACACATGCGTACAAGAAGGGTCGCGCGCAAGGACAAGTCAAAGCAGTAAAAGGAACAAAAGGTCTCACCGGCACAACGATTTCTTTCCGACCTGATGCAGAAATTTTCAAGGAAACCGTTGAGTTCGACACAAAAACAATCATTGATCACTTGCGTCAACAGGCCTATCTCACCAAAGGCGTCCGTATCACCATTCGTGACGAACGTGTGACGAATTTAGAAGAAGGCAACTTCCCAAAGGAATATACATTCTATTTTGAGGGAGGTATTAAGTCGTATGTGGCGTTTTTGAATCGCAACGACAAGCCCATTAATACGGATCCGTTTTACGTCGAGCAAGAACAAGACGACGTCTTGGTTGAAGTCGCGATGCAGTACACCGAGGACATCAAGCCGCTGGAAATTACCTTCGCCAACAACATACACACCACAGACGGAGGGATGCATTTAGTGGGATTTCGTACAGCGCTCACACGAACCGTGAACGATTACGCCAAGAAAAACGGCTTCATTAAGGATATGGCGAAGGAAGCCCTCACCGGCGATGACGTCCGGGAAGGTATTACGTTGGTGATTTCCGTAAAGCTACGCGAGCCACAATTCGAAGGTCAGACCAAAGCGAAACTGGGAAACCCAGAGGTCCGTACGGTGACAAACTCGGTTGTGGGTTCCAAACTGGCCGAATATTTTGAAGAGCATCCTTCGGACGCGCGGTTGGTGCTTGGAAAATGTCTGCTGGCTGCGAAAGCGCGGTTAGCGGCCAAGGCAGCTAAAGACACGGTGCTTCGTAAAGGTGCATTAGATGGCTTTGCGTTGCCAGGGAAACTCGCCGACTGTTCAGAAAAAGATCCTGCCCGCTGTGAGCTCTATATTGTGGAGGGTGACTCCGCTGGTGGCTCGGCCAAACAAGGACGCGATCGTTCGTTCCAAGCGATTCTGCCGTTGCGTGGGAAAATTCTGAACGTTGAACGCGCGCGGATCGACAAAATGCTTTCGTCCAAAGAAATTAAAGCGCTCATTATTGCGCTGGGCGCTGGGATTGGAGAAGGCATGGATCTGTCCAAGCTTCGCTACGACCGGATCATCATCATGACGGACGCGGACGTGGACGGTGCGCACATTCGCACGCTGCTCTTGACCTTCTTCTACCGCTACTACGAGCAGATGGTTTCGGACGGGCACCTCTATATTGCACAGCCACCCCTATTCCGGTTGGCGCGTGGTAGTGAAGCCGTCTATGCGTTCTCGGAAACAGAGCGAAACCAGATCATGACCAAGTGGGAACAAGAAGGTCCAAAAAAGAGCAGTAAAAAATCAGCCAAGAAAGAAGAAGTCGTCGTGGAAGTTGAGCCCGTCACAACAACCATCGATGAAACCGGCGCAGAACAAATCGTGCTCAGTAAAGGTGGACCCAAAGTGGTGATTCAGCGCTACAAAGGTCTTGGTGAAATGAACCCATCTCAGCTGTGGGAAACCACCATGGATCCAGAGAAGCGCGTCATGCTCCAAGTGAACGTAGAAGATGCGGAAAAGGCCGATCAGATTTTCCAAACGCTCATGGGAGACAACGTCGAATCGCGCCGCAAGTTCATTCAGACGCACGCGAAAACAGTTCAGAACCTAGATATCTAGACGATTCGAAACACGCGCAATATTCACCCTGTCGACTCGCAGTTCTTCTGTGGGCTAGTTGACGTGTCGGCCAGAAAAGGCATGCTAGTGACAAGCAACGGCACAGGTCATCTGTCGTCGTGAATGGGAATGAACGTTCAAACCGTTTCTGGCGAGAGCACTCGTCGGAATAAAGGAGGAGGGGGAATGCCGACACCACAGACCGAACGCAGTATGTTGCGGGTGGAACAGGTAGAAGAGGCAGCGGTCATTCGGCTGCTCGATCAGCTCGCACACCGCAAGGACTGGGCAGGGACGATGTACATTGGCGAGGTCGTCAACGGACGTCCGTCGCCCCGGATGTGTGTGCCCGAGTTCCGGAATGGGGCTCCTCTGCCCGATACGTGGCAAGAGATCGGGTTCTCTGGAACGAAAGGATCGGAAAGTACCTGGAGCTTGGTTCTGGTCGCCGAAGGCGGCCCGAGTCAGTGGACCGCCACCTGGATGGGTCAGATTGGAGTGGAACGAGAACCAGAAGAGCTCCAGATGTTGATCCAGCTTGGACCATCACATCTGCGAATGGTCCCAAGTGTTCCGGGGATGGTGAGCGTCTCAAGGACACTGCGTGGATGGTCCGATCGTGAAGGTGTCCTGGCATGGGTAGCGCTCGGAGCTGCGCGGCGGCTGGGCTGGGACTTGTCTCTGTCGACGCCCCCGAGACGGCTCGCTGCGGAAGCGGCCTGGGACGTGCTGCCGGCTGGTCGTGAAGGCGATGCAACGGCTGTTGCAGGAGCCATCAACGGCTGGTGGCCGGGAACGATTATCGGCCACCAGACCATGTCCGGAGTCATCGCGCCTACAATCGATGGAAACCAGAAGACGATTCCGTCGGGCCCGCCGCTGGCGATGCGAATGGCTCAGAAGATCATCCGTCGCCCGGCAGCATTGCCCGTACCGATGCGAAGTTCGGCTCGCTCGAGCCGAGTATACTGGCAGATGATCGTCGGTGTGGTGATTGTGCTCGGTGTGGTGGTGGGCTGGCTGATTCGGGGGTAACAGCTTCAAGCACAGCCCAACGAAGCAGAAGAACGTGCTGGACCTTCTCAGGGAGGTCCTTTTTTTATCTGTACTGGTAAAGCGGCGTTTGACAAACAGAGAAGAAGTAGGCATCATCGCAAGTCGAATCAATGGATGCACACTCAAAAGAACGGAGGGAGAGGACATGACGGCGAGAGAATCGATGGATGCTGAACAGGTGTTCAGCGATGCAGAACTGCTGGCGATTATTAGGCGTCTCGAACAATCTGCGGACAGGATTCCGTATGGGTTTGAGATAAAGACGATGGTGCGTCAGGGTGCGCTGGAGATGATGATCAATTATGTCCCATGTGTGAGAGAGACGATCGCCTCGCACGTCTACGCCATCCGCATCTCAAGTCCTGTCATGGTCGATGAGAGCCCGCAATGGGTCCTCATCTGTCAAGGGCGGGATCAACAGGGCTGGCATCACGTTTCGTACGGCGGTGTGCTCGGTCTCGTCTTTCAAGAAGGAGCGAGCCCTCGTGCGCTCTTCAATGAAGCGTGTCGAGCGAAGGAGGTAACAACGGAACCCTCCGCGTTGAATGAAGATGCGCACATCTCTGTGTCGCTTCCAGGCACAATGTCCGGATGGGTCTCGACGCCGCAGGAAGTCGTCCTGGTACGGAAAGCACAAGCCGACGGGATTCGCTCCGCCCGCTTCGACTGGGACTACTGGGCGCGGGTGTTCAGCTACTTTCTGGCTGGCGCCATCGGAGTCTTCGCACTTATCGCCACCCTACGCTTCCTTCAGTAAGGGGCGTCTTTTTTTTGGGAAACCCAACTGAAGAACCGAGAAACCAAGGCTTGACAGTCCAGATCTAGAAGCGTATACTACTGCACAGATCGGCGCGGAATCCGCGCTTTTTGTTTCCACGCAATTCTCATTCCATGGCCAGTACTCCCAGTGTTAAAGGAAAGGCCGGAGCCAAGAAAAAGACCGGCGCAGGTCCGTTCGCGTATTTCCGTGAAGCACGCGAAGAGATCAGTAAAGTCGTTTGGCCGACGCGCAAAGAATTGCGGCGTCACACCGTGATCGTGATCGTCATTTCATTGGCGGTCGCGCTCTTCCTTGGTCTGCTCGACGTGCTGTTGAAGCGCGGCTTGCAGTACATCGTCTAGCTTTTTTCTTCTTTTTCACGCAAGCGTAACGGCTATGCCAAAACAGCTCGCCCCTAAGGAACGCAATTGGTACGTGCTTCACACGTACTCCGGTTACGAAGAAAACGTCGCAGAAAACCTTCTACAGCGTATCGCATCGCTCGATATGCAAGACCGCATTTTTGATATG
>CAYJMK010000031.1:0-1275 GCA_964371425.1 uncultured Candidatus Saccharibacteria bacterium | reverse complement strand
ATGTGATGGTTCCAAAAGAAAAAAAGATTAAGATTAAGAACGGCAAGCGCGTCACGGTTGAAGAAAAAATCTTCCCAGGTTACGTGCTGGTCGAAATGATTGTGACGGACGATTCCTGGTACGTGGTGCGTAACACGCCAAACGTCACCGGCTTTGTTGGGTCTGGAACCACGCCAACATCGATTGCGAAGGAAGAAGTGATGGACCTCAAAAAACGCATGGGTGTTGAGGAACCTAAATACACCATCGACGTTGACGAAGGTGAAACGGTGCATATTGTCGATGGTCCATTCAAGGACTTCGATGGCAAGGTGTCTGAAATCGACCAAGAAAAGGGGACACTCAAAGTGTTGGTTTCCATGTTCGGCCGCGAGACGCCGGTGGAACTTGACTACTTGCAGGTCAAAAAACTCTAAGATTCACAGAAGTCGTTTCAGATGGTCATGGACGAAACTACCGCTCCAATCAAAGCTGTTCGCGAGGGTGTTCTTGTCTTACCATTTCGTGACCGCACACCGTATGACGGGGGAGCTCGACAACGTGAGTACCTCTACGTAAAAACGGCGGCTGGAAATGCCGTTTGGATCACCGGCGGAACGGATGGCGAACCCTGTGAAACCGCCGCACTCCGGGAACTAAAAGAAGAAACGGGGCTTGAAGCAGAAGAACTGACCGCGACAGATCTGACACACACGTTTCACTACAGCGGCACAAACGACGCCGGATTCCAGAAGGTGTTTGTCGCGCGCGTCGCATCGGACAAAAACATCACGCTGCCAGCCGACGAAATTCTCGGAGCGGAATGGATCACAGAAAAAGAAATCTCACAGCACCTCACATTTCCAGAGCATGTTAAGCTGTTCGTAACATTGCACGAACGTGGTCTTCTATGATCTTAACCATTCTCCTTTTCGTAGCGAAAGCATTCTGGTTTGTGTTGCCTGGCTTTGTTGCAAACGCAATGCCAGTGCTCGGAAAAGGCATCCTAAAATCTCTCGCAGGACCGGTTGACGGAGGGAAAAGCCTAGGTGGCATCAGGATCTTAGGGGATCACAAAACCATTCGTGGGTTTGTTCTGGGTATTCTTGGCGGACTCGTTGTCGCAGGGATACAAAGCTTGCTCTATCAGACATCGTTTTCTCTGGAGCCGTACGTTTCAGGCTCGTTCTTTAAATACCTGACATGGATTCCGTATGATCGTGTGCCTTGGTGGCAAGTTGGCTTCTTGATGGGCTTTGGTGTGTTGTTTGGCGACGCGGTAAAAAGCTTCTTTAA
>CAYJMK010000030.1:0-8711 GCA_964371425.1 uncultured Candidatus Saccharibacteria bacterium | reverse complement strand
ATCTTAATCTTGGCCGTGCCCGGAACGACGTCCTTGAAATGTTTGTTGACCAATTGCTGCACGCGCCTTTTCTCAATGTTGCCGACAACCGTTACAACCATGTTTTTACTCACGTATTGTTTCTTCAGATACGCAAGAAAATCCGCACGCTTCATGGCTCGAATCGTCTGCTCACTACCAATGATGAGCCGACCAGCCGGCTGGTTTGGGTACAACAGCGCATCCAAAAGTTCCGGCACATATTGCGTTGGCGTGTCTTGGTACATCCGCATCTCCTCAATAATCACGCCGCGCTCACGACCAATTTCCCGCGGTTGAAACGTGGAGTGCAAAAGAATATCCGCAATCACATCTACGGCAAGTTCCGCATGTCGATCAGCAACTTTCGCGTAGTAGCCGGTGTATTCCTTGCCGGTGAACGCATTGAATTCGCCTCCGACTTCGTCTAAGGCTTCCGCAACATGCTGGGCCGTTGGGCGTTTTACGGTCCCTTTGAAAAAGAGGTGCTCCAAGAAGTGGGAGATTCCCGCAATTTTGTCTTCTTCATACTTGGAGCCTGTTGCAACCGCAGCAAGCACCGTAACCGTATCCATATCGGGATACGGAACGTGAATCACGCGCAAGCCATCGGGTCGGGTCCAGGTATCGATTTGCATAGCTTGGTCAGGAAGTCAGAAAAGGGTGGCGAAAATATGGCAAAGTAACCTCCCGAACGTACCGGTTTGAAGAGCGGGTGACAAGACCACCTCTTTTGCCCTGCTGGGACAGAAATACACTTCGACAGCGAGCAACCTGCAGTTGTGCAGCGCCTATTTCAAAAGGAACGATAGTGGTCTCTTCGAAAATTTCGTCAATACCTGAGAACCTTTTTCCGTCACCACAAGCGTATCTTCAATCCGCACCCCAAACTCTCCTTCTACATACGCACCCGGTTCTACCGTCACCGCCATTCTCTCTTGCAACACCGCTTCAGAGAGAGACGAAACAGACGGAAACTCATGAATTTCCAGCCCAACTCCATGCCCTGTTGCATGCGTAAATCGCTCTTCTAGCTTTTCGGTACACAACACAGCACAACAAGCCGCATCGACATCCGCACAGCGCATACCAGCACGCACAACCTTAACTCCTGCCCGTTGCGCCCGTAAAACCGCGTCGTAGACACGTTGTATTTCCGTAGAAGCACGTGCCGGCAGGAACGTTCGCGTCATATCGGAGTGCATCCCATCTACCACAGCCCCCATATCGATTAAGACGAGGTCGTCACGTCGCAGTTTCCGCTTCGCCAACGGCACATGATGTGGCACTGCAGCGTGTTCAGAAAAAGCGACAATCGTATCGAACGCGAGCCGTTCCGCCCCGTGTTCACGCATCTCTTTTTCCAGTAACCAAGCGACATCAGCCTCAGACATACCTAAACGAGTCTGTTTCTGGACAGCTGTAAGCGCAGCATCTGCAATCCGAGCTGCTTTCGCGAGTGATTTGAGCTCATCAGCACTTTTTTGGGAACGAGAAGAACGCAACAGGCCAGACAGCGGCTTCAAACGTACACCCGTCCCTTTCAACATCTTTTTGAGACACTCCGCTTGAGCCAATGTTGTTGTTTCCGCTTCGACAGCAAGAATAGAAACATTCTTGAGAACAACCTGAACATCTTTTGTATACGAAGCTGAGCGAATCGGCAGTAATCGAATATCTGTATCTTGAAACGCCAGAGAACGCGGATCAAGAAGCCAGACAAGTGCGTTTGGCAAAACCAAGAGAGCATCATCCATTCCAATGCGTCCGGTCAGGTGCCGTAACGGTAATGTACCCGAGAAATACGCCGCACCAGCTGCTTCTTTTCTAAGAAGACGACGAAGCGCAGCAACACGTTCCCGGAAAAGCGCGTCCATTCTTTCTACACGCAGCGGGCCACCAAGTACGCCGACAACTCAGCAATCTTCACACGCTCTTGTTTCATGGAGTCACGTTCACGCACAGTCACAGCCGCATCCTCAAGCGATTCAAAGTCGACGGTCACACACAGTGGTGTCCCAATCTCGTCTTGTCGTCGGTAGCGCTTCCCAATCGACTGTGTTTCATCGTATTGAGCGCGCAAACTCGTCTGTCCAACCACCGCACTAAAGACATTGCGCGCTTTTCCAGAAAGCTGTTCCTTCTTCGACAACGGCAAGACTGCCACTTGAACAGGCGCCACATCTGGTTTGAATCGTGCCACCAAGCGTGTTTCGCCGCCTTCCAACACCTCTTCTTCTAACACCTGACACATCAATGCGAGTGTCAACCGACCCACACCACCAGATGTCTCCACAATCCGTGGAATATATTTTTCATTCTTGGCCTGGTCGAAGAACTGCAAATCCTGACCAGAATATTCACTGTGGCGAGACAAGTCCCACACACCGCGGTTATGAATACCCTCTAATTCCTTCCAACCAAAGGGAAACTGGAACTGAATATCTTCCGCTGCCTGCGCATAGTGCGCACGTTCCGCGTCAGAATGTTCGTGATACTGCAAGTTTTCTGGTGCCAACCCAACAACCTCTTCTAAGTACTGCTTTCGACGTGTGCGCCAGTAGGAAAATTGCTCAGAAGCCTGAGCTTCGTCCCGACACAAATACTGCATCTCCATCTGTTCGAATTCCCGCACGCGGAACAAGAAATCTTTCGGAGTGATTTCGTTACGGAAAGCTTTCCCAATCTGCGCAATCCCAAACGGCGGCTGCATGCGCATCGTCTCTGCCACACGATTCGCATTCACGTAGATACCTTGAGCTGTTTCACCACGAAGCCAGACTTGGCGTTTCTCCCCTTCGATCACACCCAACTCAGCACCGACCAACAAATTGAAGGCGCGTGGTTCTGTCAGCTCGCCCCCACAAGAAGGACAGACAATCTTCTTTTCTTTGAACACAGCAGCGAGCTGTTCTAGTTTCAAACCATCCGCATTCTCCTTCGTCACGTCTTCATACAGATGATCTGCACGAAAACGCTTCTTGCACGACAAGCAGTCAACCATCGGGTCTGTGAATGCTTCTGTGTGACCCGAGGCATCCCAAACACGTGGATGCATCAATATCTGGGAATCCAACCCGACAATATCGGCTCGGGTATCCACCATTTCGCGCCACCACAAACGTTTCAACGCATTCTGGAGTTCGACACCTAACGGTCCCATGTCATAGACCGCCGCAAAGCCCCCGTACATCTCGGAAGAAGGAAAAACGAATCCACGCCGAAGCGCCCAATTGGAAACCGTTTCGAGAGAAAGCATATGCACAGAAGGTACGGAATTCAGCTCCTGTTGGCAATAAAGAGAGACGTTTGACAGAGCCTCGGAACAGACTACCTTCAAAAGACGCGGGGCGTTTTATTCTCTCATCTCGTCCGTATGGCAAAAACGCCAGGTAGAGCAGTAAATAGTACAAGCAAAACCACCCTCACAGAGGGGGATCTTAGACATTAAAGAAGGTATTTATTACGAAAGCAGACGGGAGAGATTTCGCAACGAAAGAAGACCTAAAGGCATTCACAACGAAAGATGATCTCAAAGCGTTTGCGACCAAGAAGGACTTGGATCGGTTAGATGGAAAGGTCAACGAAATGGGACGGTCACTTCAATCAGAAATGCACGCCATCGAACAACGAGACCGTATGCGATTCGATTCAGCGATGGACGCAATTGGCCAATCCTTCCAGGAAGTGAACGATAAATTAGAGCGGATAGCCATTAATACCGATCGTGCTCTCGGAATTGCCACAACAGCACTACAAGAAGTCAAAATGCACGCGGAAGGCCAAGCGGCTCACAACGAAATCGAAAATCGTGTTGAATGTCTCGATAAACGTGTAAGCACCCTCGAAACAAAACGCGCATAAAAAGAGCCGCGGCAGCGCGGCGAACCAAGACGACAGGAGACAAAGACGATTCAGAGTGGCCGAGCGCGCACAAGCCCGAGAGTTGGGGCACAAGCCGTGATCTTCTGGATCCCGAGCACTTGCCCTGTCTCTCCGGTATAAACAAGGACGAAGTCTCCGACACGAATCCCCCGAAACCCGGGCAACGGCAACCGAACTTGATACGGTGCCAGAACCGCCTCATCTCCAAACAGCTCGAGAGAGAAGGTTTCAGGATCCCCATGCGATAAACGATCCGTCAGATCAATCCGCGCGACACGTCCCATCCGCACTGGCGGATGCTCGAGCAGCTCCTCACGCTTGTCCAGATACGCCGTCCGCGCATCGAGCTCGAGCTCTTCCTCCGTGTGCTTGTGCACGAGGAGATAACAGCTCACAGCAGCGAAGGCGAGGGCAACAAAACTGCCCGCATACGTCCTTCCACCAGCTGGAACCAAGTGCAGCCCATCCTCGAACACCATCCGCACATGGCGAGACCGCAATGCGAGAAGCGCAAACACCGCCAGTAAAATCCCCGCCACCCCAGAAAACGAGAACATGCTTCTTCCCCTCACGCATTACGCGTAAACCGCCGTAGAAAAGCAAAAAACAGACAGAAACGACAACGACATATCATAACACAGACCCAGCTTCATTTCAAGGCGATCACAATCAAGCATGCACAAACAGGAGATATAAAAGCCGCCCCCACGGGGGCGGCTACGAGCCTTCTTGTAAGAGGCTCGAAAAATAGGTTCGTACCCTCTTAGACCTCAAATAGACCGTTGTGGGTTAAAAATTTCGGGCTACGCCCGTAAGAAAACGGTACCGGCCTGATCATGGACGGCACGGATAAACGGCCGACTGCGCTGGAGACGAATGAGTGAGCGCATAGGCGTTCCGTTAAGAAAGAAAAGCGACGAAGCCTTGTGTCCGGGGTACCTCCGGAACGCAAAAGCTCTCCGGACATCGGGAGGGTTGCGAGAACCTTCCGAGCTCCGGAGAGCCTTCGTACTGCACTGCAGAATGGGGACCGTATACTTCGCATCCGTCTTTTTTAGACTGGAGGAAGAAAACGTCTACACAGCAATGGTAACCCCACACACAAGCAGGTCAAGCAAAAGAAAATGCTTTGCAAAAGGGGATAACAATGCGCCGCAAAAACCAAAACGAAACCATCTTCCTCAGCTCTCCAAATAAATCTAATTCGTTTCTTTCGGTGCCACCACAACACCTTTGCCTTTCGCACGTGCATCACCCGGCAACGAGGTATCCAACGGCCCACCCAAGAGCGATACATCCAAATCCGCAAACGCATCTTTCCCAGAAAACGTCGCGTTCGTGAGTAACACAAGCGTTTTCCCAAGATCCGATACGCCTGGAAAAACCTCAACCGTAAACGAAGCTTCTAATGGCGGGAGAGCCGTTCCTGCCTCTTCTGGAAGTCGCCCAAGTTCCCAGGTAACTGTGCCATTACTGTTGCGCTTCAGCTCACCTGCCGACGGATCTCCCAACGCCGTCACCTTGATAGGCAAAGGGAACTTGTACGTCACAGTGACTCCCTCAACAGCGTTGGTTGTGTTGGAAAGAAAGGTACGAATCACATACGACGTCTTCTGACCCATCACAGGAGGAACAGGTCCAGCACCAATCGTTTTCCCTTTAGCATCGTGATACAACGCTGCAACATCCATGACGGCAGCGGTGCCAATACGAAACGCGAGCGCAGAACCTTTGACTTCGACGGCTTCACCAGCAGTGGGATCCGTGCGACCAGAAAGCGAAGGTATGAGCTGAACCTCTAAGTTGCGTTCGCCCTTTTTTGCGTTTACGGGATCAGCTGTGCGCAGAGAGAACGAAAGTTTACCGCCTTTCCCTGGATCAATACGCGCGAGATCTGGCAACGTATCCGCTGTAAAACGCACTTGATTATTATTCACCACTTCTCCACGCTCAACAGAGATTGCAGACGCATCCAGAGCCGCCACCGCACCCGAAAACGGAATTGCAATCGTGACATGATGGATCGGTTGCGAACCCGTATTTTCATACAACAACTCAAACCGAGCCGATGTGCCTGGCTTCAAGGCAACCGGTTTTCCACCATTCATCGTGAGTTCAAGTCGCGCACCCATTTCCACAATCGGAACAGAATCTTGGCGACGTTCCTGAACCGCAAACTGCCCAGACGGATCCAAAAATCCAGCAGATGCAGCAAAGGTGGCGCTATCACCAACGTTTCCATTCAACGTGCCAGCAAGTTCAAACGACTCCGCTGCGCCAGGAGCAAGGGTCTTGATCGTCCAGGAGAGCGCATCGCCGACAGGTTCTGGAGTCGCCTTCTTTCGCTGAAAGCCAGGAGGAACGTCGGCACGCACAACAACCTGCGTCAGCGGAAACGACTCTTGGTTTGCGACACGCATGCGGTAGATAAATTCCCCACCATTCGTCACAGAAGAAGGGGCAGACGTTGCAACAGAAAGGCGTGCAGAAGCCAATGCAATCGTCAAAGAAGCATCTGATGTGTAAATCGTACTGGTCCCTTGTGGGACATAATGGACCGCACCGTTGACCCCAACACCGGAACCCGGTGTGCCAGAAACACGCGCCCGAAGACGAATCGTCACCTCCTGACCAGGTTGTAACGTGTCTAATTGCCAAGATGCGCCCTGTTCCCCATTTGCTCCATCTGCCGATGGTTCAGCTTCGATCGCAGAAAATTCAGCCGGATACGCAAGTTCAAGGACAACCTGCTCTAGAACCGCGGCTTCTCCGTTTCGGATACGAACGTCAACGGCTGCCATCCCACCAGATGTCACCTCACGCGGTCCTTCAAAGGCAAGAGCAACACGACTGCCTGTAAAGGCAGGACGACGTAACACCCAAGCAAATGCGGCAACAGCGATCAGCACCAATGTAAGAACGAGGACACTCATCAGGAGAATCTTTTTTGTGCGTTTGGACATAGGTGCGCGCATGCGAAGGACAGGGCCGTCCGAATCAGAAGGTGGAGAAAGTTTCGAAGTCGGTGCGGTAGGTTCAGACGCGAGGGCACGCAAATCCACCACACGATCAGAAGAAGGCCGTGTGGGCATCGTAGAAGAAGGACGAGTCGGAAGCGGGGACATAGGTTAGAGGTCTGTCACAATACGTTGACGCGCGCGCGATGCTGCTGATGCAACATGAGCTGTACGGATCGCACAACGCTTACGGATAAGGAGAAAGAAGAGAACAACCACCACGAGAATACCAGGAATAACAATGGCGGCCACACCAATCCCACCAGAAGTGACAGAGGCACGAACCTGGATTTTGTTTCGTTCTAATAAACGAAGCATGGCGTGCGTGGCATCGCGGACACCTTGGTCGTACGAACCTCGCGCAAACGCAGGTGCAAGATATTCTTGGAGTAATTCTCGGGCAGCATCGTCATTGAACACATCACGTAACCCGTAACCCGCTTGAATGCGCGCCTGCTTCTGATCCAACACGGCGAGCAACAACACGCCGTCATCACGTGGAGAAGCGCCTGTGGGCCACTGCGCATAAAGCGTGCGCGCTGCCTCTTCCATCGACATCCTATCCGGGAGCGAAGCAAGTAGAACGACATGCACTTCCATCCCATACGCTTCTCGAAACACCGAAAGTTCCCGCTCAAGACTATCCGAACCAGAAAGCGCGTTCGCGTAATCAGAAATATGGCCACGCGGTTTACTCGGTAAGGTACCGCCCGCAAAAGCAGCAGACGGTAGCAGCGTCGCAGAAAACGATACAAGTAAGACGCATGCCGAAACAAAAAAGAGGGGGCGCATGCTGCTTAGTCTACGCGATCTTAAAAAAAGGCCATCCACAGTTAAGCTGGGAGTCGCTCAATCGCTTTCCGCAGCTGAGAAGAGGCCGTTTGTCTGGAAAGGAGATGCGCGAATAACCGATCGAGAACGAATAACAAAAAGGACGTGGTCTCAGGCTCAAGTTTCAGGACGGGAAGCTGAGCCGCTTCTTCTGTGGTAGCCGCTGCAAAGTACCGAAGCAGCTTCAACACATCCACAGGCAACTCAAGCGCATCTGAATCTTCTCTCCGACAATCCGGACACAACACGCCACCCATCATCAAACTCAACTGATTCCCATCCGGCTGTAGCTGTTTTCGACAATGCACACACGCGCGTACTTCTGGCTGCAAACCAAGTAAACGCAAGAACGACAAATCGAACGCGGCACGTATCGGAGCAGCATCGAGAGAATCTTCGGAAGCAGCCTGATCACATCGCTTCAGAGCCGCCGCAAGCAGATCAAAGAGGCGTGTGTCCGGTTCAACATCGTGTGTGAGTCGGGTCGTCACTTCCAACACATGCACAAACGAAGGAAATACGGCGAGCGACGAAGCAGCATGAAGCGCAGGCACGGTGGCTTGAGCCGCTGCCAGCGTGAAGAAGTCGCCTCGGCCTTCAACAAGAGAAATTTGCACCACCGTTCCTGGTTCCAAATGTCCCGCTAACCGACTCGCCGGTTTGCGCGCACCACGGACAATCGCCGAAAGTCGCCCACGCGTGCGGGTATACAACGTAACGATTCGGTCCGTTTCACGGAGATCCTGGTGCCGCAAAACAACAGCAGACGTGCGAAAGGAAGAGCGCATAGGTCTCTACGATACGGCCGGACGGACAAAAGAACAAAATTGGAAGTGCAGTAAGGATCGGAAAAAGCGTCAGAAGGGCCTTAAAGTCCTTCCGACTCACACGCAGACGACGCTCGTTGGAAGGACTTTAAGGCCCTTCTGACTCTATCTTTCCCGAGTTCTTAGCTTTTGT
>CAYJMK010000029.1:0-8722 GCA_964371425.1 uncultured Candidatus Saccharibacteria bacterium | reverse complement strand
CTTCCATGTAGTCGATCCGGCCCGTCGCTACCCCTAGCGGCTCACCTATAAAACGACATACAGCGCGCTATTCTGTGAAGTATCCACGCGCGTCGATCGGCGTCGTAGCCGGAGTCGTCACCGCTTTCTCTTCTTCAAACGCGTCCAAGTATAAGATTTCATCAGAAACACGGGAACGAACCGAAATCGAGGGAACACCAGCTTTCTTACACGCCTCCACGTGAGCCTTTGTAATCTCGGTGTCGGCGGGAATCAAGACACGTCCTTTTTCGTCAGACAGATCTTTCTTGTAGCTAATCTCTCCAACAGCTTTGTCGAAATCAGCCACCGGGAAGTCACGCAACACCCGTCGGTAAGGAGTCTCAATGAACCCCAGATCATTAATCCGCGCGAAGCTGGCCAAGTGACCCACCAAACCAATGTTTGGACCTTCTGGCGTCGCAATCGGACAGATACGGCCATAGTGCGTTCGGTGCACGTCACGCACATCAAACCCAGCACGTTCACGGGAAAGACCACCAGGGCCCATCGCGGACAGACGGCGCTTGTGCTCGAGTTCAGAAAGCGGGTTCGTCTGGTCCATGAACTGTGACAACTGCGAGCTCATGAAGAATTCACGAATGGAAGCAATCACCGGCCGCGCGTTGATCAACGTCGACGGCGTAATAACGTGCATTTCCATCGTGGACATACGGTCCTTCACGATGCGTTCCATACGCATCAGGCCCACGCGCATTTTGTTCTGGATTAATTCACCAACGGCGCGCACACGACGGTTCCCCAAGTGGTCGATATCATCTGGCTCACCTTGCTCAGCGTTCAACCGCATGATTTCACGCAAAATCGAAATGATGTCTTCCGCGTGTAAGACACGACCGTCTTTCACGTTCGGAATCGTCAAGCTTAAGCGCTGGTTCACCTTGAACCGACCCACCCGACCCAAGTCGTAACGATCGAAGTTGAAGAACATGGCCTCAACCAACGAACGCGCATTATCAACCGTCGCCAAGTCCCCTGGACGAATGCGCTTGTAGACTTCTTTGAATCCGTCATCCACGCTCGCAGAAGGGTCCTTGGCGAGCGTTGCCTGCAGCTGACGCTGAACGTTGGTTGCGTCCATGTCTTCGAATAGTTTCATGATATCCGCGTTGGAACCGTACCCAAACGCGCGCAGCAACGCAGTTGCGGCCACCTTACGCTTGCGGTCGATCTTCACGTAAATCGCGCCAGCGGCATCTGTTTCAAATTCGAGCCACGCACCACGGTTCGGGATCAATTTGGCACCAAACTGCTTACGACCCCTCAACACTTCGGCAACAAAGAAGGCACCCGGAGAACGAATCAACTGAGAAACCACAACACGCTCAACACCATTGATCACAAACGTCCCGCGGTCGGTCATGACCGGGAATTCACCTAAATAAACTTCTTGTTCTTTGATTTCACCCGTCTGACGGTTCGTCAAACGTGCTTTCACGCGGAGCGCTGCTTCGTACGTGGCGTTTCGGGATTTGGCCGTTTCTTCATCAACCTTTGGAGCATCGAGGTCGTACGAGAGAAGAGAAAGTTCGTACGCTTTACTAGTCCAGTCTTGAATCGGAGAAATTTCCTCAAACAGTTCTTTCAACCCTTGGTCGAAGAACCAGACATAGGAATCGACCTGGACACGCACGAGCGGAGGCAGCTCCATAGCATCATGCCGCTCAGTGAATAAAATGCGGTCCGAGACAGTCGAGGCGGATGCAGACGTTGGCATAGGCCTAGAGAGAAGAAGAAAAGCACGGACGGCGATGGAAGAAATCCGGCGGAAGCCTTAGGCCTTTTCACAAAGAAAGCCCGGCGCCGCACGGGATACGGAGAAACAACGCGAATCATGCCTGAAGAACAAGAAAGGCAGCACCCTAAACAGGGCGCTCCTTAGGCATGGAACTTAAAGACGCGCGGTCCCTCTGAGACTCATGGAAAGAGAATACGCGCCTTCCCGAAAGCCGTCAAGACCAAGTTTATGCCTTAGAAAAGGCCTTTTCTACCAAATAACCTTAGGCCTCGTTGATAGCTGTTCGCGCAGCAGAAAGGTTGTCCTTTTCTTGGCGCTTGAAAGCAAGCTTGGCGCCGGCCGCAGCCATGCGCGATAAAAGCACTAAATCAGCCTGAAAATCATGTTCTGCATCCGCAAGACCACGGTCTGCATCCATCATCACGGTTTCCTCACGCGCCATCAATGCATAGTCCTCAAGCAACTCTCCACGCAAAGTTGTCAACAACTCTTTCAGACGGGCAGATTGTTCTGATGTACGTGACTCCACCGCAGCCAATCGCAAGAGTTCTTCCTTTGCCTCCGGCTGAAGGTTGAGTTGAGCGAGCAACGAAGAGAGATCGGAAATAAGTGACATAGAAGATCAACCAGACGGTAGCAGAAAAGGTATGACCACTCCTAAAAGTTATACAGAGTAATCGCGCAACATGCGATCCACTTCAGCAATTTGCCGTAAGCGAGCCTGACGCTGTTCCGATTGACGTTCCCGTTCCACTTTACGGCGTTTGTCGAACGTTTCTAATTTACGACGCGCTTCAATATTCTTGCGACGCACTGCCGCATCTTTGATTTCCGCAACAGATTGCTTTTCCATTTCCACGTTTCGCTTTTCGAAAGAAGCAAGAATTTTGCGACGACTCGATTCAGCTGCACGCTGATCAGACCACTTTCCATACGCTTCCATCCCATTGGCAGCCGCTCTTGTGAGACCACGAATGCCCCACCCAACGGTTTGTCTCAAGAAACCTCCAACTGGTTTTTTCACATTCGCCTTATACGCATCACCAACATTCGCTAATCCTCTCTCTGCAACGCGTGGAGCAGCCGCGGCGTAATGAGAAGCAATTTCGTTCGCACGTAGCCACAAATACCCCAGCTTTTCACGAAAATCGAGAGGACGATCATCTTCTTGCTGCTCCTCTGTAAGAGGTGTTTCGAGCATGTCGCGCATTTCAGCAAGATCAGCACCCATTTCAGAAAATCTTGGACCACGTTCTTCCATAGGAAGAGAGGCCATGTTCTCCCAAGCATCCTGAACATAGCGACGGACCATTCTGACGAGTTTTTCACGAACATGGACATCTTCAGAATAGGCTTCAATAGGAATCACCTGGAAAACTTCGTCTTCATCGGCGCGTTCAAACCGTGCAGCTAACTCCTCATAATCCATGTCATTCACGGTACCTTGTGCAACCTTCTCAAGAAAGGCGTAAACCTCATCACGAACCGCATCGTTATGAACACGCAATGCTTCTGGCACTTCTTGCTGATATTCTGTTTGAGCTCGCGCTCGCTCAAGATGCACACGTTTCTCAGAAGAAGCAAGTTCCTCATCTAAAAAGTCATCGACATCTTGCCCACGTGCAGGTTCAGACCCAAATGCAGCAGGGTCAAACAACACTTCATCTGTAGGACGTTCATAGATGAGACGACGGCGTGACTTTGGAGGCAGTTCGGCATCCACCCGATGCACACCAGTCGCCGCAGAATCTTCATCCTCAAGCCGATACACATCAGTCGCAATAGAATCTTCATCGTCAGCGTCCTCCACAACAGTTGTATCGTCATTTTCCACCGTAAGATCTGCGGCGGGAGCAGATTCTTGCGGGACACGCGTCACACGCGACGTATCTGTGTCAGACACACGTTCGATACGTGTTTGACGTGAAAGGTTGGCAGGAGCTTCAGCATCTGCTGTCTCAATCTGATCCACCATCGTTTCAATCGTATCGTCGTCCTGAGCAAACTCTTCAGAAGCGGCGGCGGCGCTTTCTTGCATTCCACCAAAAACACGCTTAACGGCTTCGCCGGCATGTTCTACCCATCCTCGCGGACGCACTTGACCTGCTTGGGCACCTTCAGACTCCTCCTCATCTTCGGAAGCTGTTTGACTTTCATTAATCGTGTCATCCAGCTCAGTCTGTTTCGCTTCAAACGTACGACGCTCACGAGCCATACGGAGAGCGATCATCGGATCTTTCACATCTGCTAATGAGGTTGGTGGATCTTCCCGCTCACGAAGGGCTCGGGCTTGTCTAACAGCACTAAACGAACCTGCCGCCTTCTTATCCTGAGCCCAAAGTTGCTGTTCAAACTGATCCGCTTCTTCTTGTATTTCACGAAGCATTTTCTTCGTTGGCTCATCTATAAACGGATCGTTCTCAAAGTTGTAGGCATCTTTTTCATAGGCCGTGACATCTGATGCTTTTAATCCCTTCTCCTTTGCAAACAAGGCAAGAGCTTCTTCTTGCTGTTCGATAGTGAGTTTATGCTGTTTGTCATAAATAGCCGCTTCGGCCGTCGAGGCCGCCGCCTCCGCAATCGGGGCAACAACTCCTCTTTCTTTTCCCGAAGTATTTCCAGGAACACGCCGTCCTCGCAGATTGCCTGGGTCTTTGACCGGCTTTGCATCGCGACTCAGGCGATGGCGGAGACCGTCAATCAACCCTCGTTTATGCTCTGGTCGTGGTGCGCGACCTGATTCTCTTGGCATAGGAAAAGAGTGAAAAACAAAAAAAATTAACGCCCACCACTCGGTGGCGAAAAACGTGGACGAGATGAAGAAGAACTAGATGTCGGCGCCGAAGACGGCGAAGCAAGTGACGCGGAAGACGCGCCACGATCCGCTGCGTACGAAACCCGATTGCCATCGCGATCCGTTCCCGTACGAAGCTGACCCGCGACAGACCGACCAGCTGAAATAGTAGAAGACTGAGCCTGAGCTGCACGTTCCGCAGGAGAAGATCTTGAGCCTGGACGTAGTCCACTCAAAAAACCACCTTTCGCACCACCATGCTCGCCTTTTGCAGCTCGCTCTTTCGCCTTTTTTGTAAACGAACCCTCTGCACCCCACAACTTCTCAACATCTTCCATATATAAAGAGAGTTCGCGCTTGCGTTCCATATCAGAAAGCCCCTCTTTTTTAGCTAACTGCCGACGTGTCGCAAGTCGAATCCGACGTTTAGCTGTATCAGAAAGTCCTCCGGTTGCCGTATGAGCATACCCACCAGCAGTAGTCAGTTCCTTTTTGATCATCTTTTTGCCCAACGTATCGAGTTTGATCCCCGGCGCAACTTTCCGATGCTCAGACGTGGAAACGTACTTCCGACGCTCACGCGCCAGCTGTGCGTAAAAACGACTGATGTCGGTGGATCCAGCCATAGGTGTATGCGCAAATTATTATAGCGAATTTTCGACTTAGGGTCAACAAAAAAAATAAACGTCAAAGCTTTTTGATGTTTGGTTCGACAAGATAGCAAGGCTCAGCGTCTGTTTGCTGGCGAGGCAAGCGGTCAAAAAGCGAGATCATCCGAGTTAAATCGCCTGGCTGATCCCATTGGAAGAGGAGCGTCGCAGCTTCGACATCAAGGATCGCCGCTTCTGCAAGCAGAATCTTCCCTTGAACCCGCTCAACGAGCTGTTCTTGATTCAACCGCGCATACGTAAGTTTAGGCATCCCTTCTGCGCCAATCGCCCCTGTCGCTGTAAAAAAAGAATCGTGAATGGTTCGGATAACAGCAAGCGCCTGCTGATGAGCTAATTGACCCGTTACGCGCGCAGCCAAAAATGCCAATTGCAAACGATTCAGAGCGAGCAATGGAAGCTGATGCACGAATCGAAACGTATTTGCCGTGACCACTCCCCCACGCGAAAACGTATAGGAACCCGGACCGGTCACAACCACGAGTCCCTTCAAATCTTCGAACGTGAGCTGATGTGTTTTAAGAAAGGCAGCCGCACGTTCTGGAAGACCACCTTCACCATGTTCATCCGCTTCCCAACGCTCAAACGCACGAATCTCTCCTGCGTCGAGGAGGGCAAGAACGTGGGTTCGATGTGGACTGCCAAGCAGAAGTTCCATAAGGGCCTACGAGAAAATAGGGCGCGCTTGTGACGAAGAATCTGAGAAGCTACAGTACGCGAACGTAGCATAACTCACCATGGAATTCCCATTCGTTCTCATTACATCGCTCTCCGCTGGGTTCCTGGCACAAGGAATCAAAATTGCGTTGAAGATGCGTAAACGCTCTGTGACCTTCACACCGGAGTTGCTCGATGCCTACGGCGGCATGCCGTCCGCTCATTCGGCGTTTTTGATTTCACTCCTGACGAGCATTTTGCTTAAAGATGGGATTGGGTCCACCTCCTTTGGTATTGCGGGCATTATGGCGGCGATCATGATCCGCGACGCCCTCGGCTTCCGCATGATTCTGGAAGAACACGGCGTGACCATCTCCCGCCTTGCCAGCGAACTTCACAAGCGACATCCCACCATGAAAGATGGCGCGAAATATCGGATCGGGCATCGCGTTGGACACACGGTTCCAGAAGTCATTGTTGGCGCCGCCATCGGGATGCTGTTCGCTGTTGGGATGTGGTTTGGCTTGCAGACGTTCGGGGTAGAGATTTAGACGATTTCTTTTCCACAACTCGCGAACAAAAAGAACACTCCAGAAATCAACACAGAACCATACGTACCCTACAGATTCGCGTCAATCAATAAAGAGAAACCTTTTCTACAGAGCGGCTAATTCCTCGCGCGCAACCTGGCGGTCATCCCACGGAATCAGTTTCCCACCGGCCACCGCCATCACCGGTTCCGCGCCTTTCCCGAGCAATAAAACGGTATCGCCTGGACGCGCTGTGTGAATGGCGAATCGAATCCCTTCACGACGGTCCCGGAAAATCTGGAGTCGTTCTCCTTCTTTTGCACCTCCAGCCACCGCCCCATCCGCCACCTGTCGGATAATTTCCATCGGGTCTGTGTCGTACGGGTCTTCATCGGTGACAACCACCACATCCGCATGTTCAGTTGTGAGCTTTCCAAGCAGAGGGCGACGCGACGTATCACGTGAGCCACCCGCCGATCCGACAACGGCAATCAATCGACCTTGCGTAATGTGACGCGCCGCAGAAAGAGCAACCGCATAAGAAGCCGGCTCATGTGCGTAGTCCACCAAAACACGAAACGGTTGTTCTTGAATCAACTCCATCCGCCCTGCCACACCCGGAAAAGAAGATAGTCCTCGCGCCAACACATCCCACGGAATACCAAGCGTATGCACCGCGGTAGCAGCCGCAAGCGCATTAGCCACATTGAATCGCCCCAACATCTTCAACGAAACAGGAAACGATTCACCATCAACAGTAATGTCGAAAGACGGTCGTCCATCGATTTCTTGAATAGTGCGCGCAATCACCGCTGTTTTTGTGTGTGCTTCTGGAATATCCGTTGCAGAAACCCAAAAGGTCTCCGGAAAATCCGGTTTCAGAAAAGGCGCAAGATCGTCAGGAGAAATGCCTTCAGCCGGAAGCACACGTGTACGCGAAACCTCACGTCCATGCAAACGTTTCCGTGGCAGCTGTGCTGTATAAGCAAACAACGCCGCCTTCGCATCGCGATACGCTTCAAACGATCCGTGCGATTCAATATGCTCCGGCGTGAGATTCGTCAAGACAAACGTGTCGTATCGCACACCGACATGCCGCGACTGTTTGACTGCCTCAGAAGACGTTTCGATGACCGCGTGCGTACAGCCTGCGTCGAGCATTTCTCGCATCAACCGGTGTAAACGCCCGCGTCCCAAAGTCGTCATCTTACTGCGATTCACACGCAATACTTTTCCAACCGCTTGCGACACAGAAGAAGACAGGCCTGCGCGCAAACCCGCTTCTGTCAGCAAATGATGGGCTAAAATAGCTGTCGTGGTTTTTCCTTTTGTCCCCGTGATCCCAATCACCGCCAGCTGACGGGATGGTCGTCCGAATCGCCAATCCGCTAAAACGGCAAGCGCGTAATGATACGCCGCAAAAACCGGTTTTGGAGTGAGACGACGCAAGAGACGAAGAGGGGAAGCCATAAGAAACGTCAGAGCATCACGCAAGGAAACGCGCGAACAGCGACGGCGCTATCCCGTAGATGATACCCGCTAAGAGCAGCACATACAGAACGAACCGGACCAGTCGCGGAATGATAATCGTAAACGGCGGACGATCACCAGACTGTTTCTGCGCACGTGTATGCATCGCTAAAATCAGAACGATTGTTGCACCAACAGCAATCGCTCCAACAAATTCGATCACTCGTCCAAAATCTGCAAATCCTAAAAGGTACAAGAGATAGGGAACACCGATGGCAAGGAGTACAGAAAGAAAACGTGGAAGACGTACATCGAGTTCGAATGCTTCACGCAACTGCAACGCTTGCGATAAAAACGATGTAGACATAGACGCAATTCCAAACAACGCGCCCAATACAAGAATCCATGAACCCAAAACAGGTACTAATCCTGCAATCGCTTGCGGACTTGTTTGCATACCAGACACCCCCACCACAACTAAAACAAAGAGCAAGTATATTCCCGCCGCGATCGCATAACCTGTCTGGATCGCTGGTAAGAGACGCCGCTTTTGCTTCGAGAGGACCTGTTCCATATCCACGATCGCGCCCGTTCCCATGAAGGCAAACAGAAGAACGCCATACAAAGAAAAAGCATCTGGAAGACGACCACCAGAACGAAACAGGTTCGCCACATCGATATGAGGAATGCCGACAAACAACAAGATCAGTAAAACGAGGAACAACAAGCCTAGTATGACGCGCTGAACGTTCACAACCATAGCAACGCCTCCGAACACAGCGAGAAAGGCTAACACAACAAAACAAGTCGCGTACCAAGTAATGGG
>CAYJMK010000028.1:0-8776 GCA_964371425.1 uncultured Candidatus Saccharibacteria bacterium | reverse complement strand
TATTTCGAAAGACGATGTGCGTAAGGTTCGTAGTTTTGTGGCAGAGGACATGGAAAAACCATCTTTCACTCTTTTAAGTTTTCCGGAAGGTCAATATGGAGCTGGGCAAAGTGCGTCACTGTCTATTGCACCTTCAGGCTTCGGGGATGGTGGGGCATACACGACCTGGTGCATTGACCAAGTGCCAGTGACGCACATCGGTGCTGGATCAGAAGATCGTTTCGTTCGCAAGGACGGTAAGCGAACACTTTCGAATGACTATGGAGCGATCATGATCCCACCAAATGGCTATGACATCTGTTCTTCGAAGGTCCTAAACAAGCTTGGAAATTTTGCGCTTACGGGCAAGGAAGCAGGAAGAATTGGAAATAAGGAGACAAAAGCAATTCCAGCAGAACCACTCATAAACGGAAAAGAAAAACCAACACATCCACCTCTCTCCTCTGATCACTGGTTCGATTTTGTTCGTGTCCCAAACGTGGACACAGACCACGATGGCTTAGATGACGAATGGGAGGTGAATTACTTTTCGGGCCGACTCAAGCCGCCGTCTGTAGCAAGAAACCGGGATACACCCATCCAAGATCGTACGTATCCGGTTGATCGTACAGCAATCCTACGTATAGTCAGGCCACAAGACGATCCAGATAAAGATGGTTGGACGTGGAACATTAGTTATGATGAATTTCCTTTTACTTTCCCGGGTGGAGTAGCACAGGATCCATTTTCTTTCCCGTGGCAGATTGGAATCCCTGGTGTCTTCATTCCAGAAGAACGTCGTAACGCGGGCACAAGTGGGTATGGGGATATGGCAACAGTAGATCTTGGAAAGTGGAACGGACAGGATGAATCAACAGGATGTACCAACTTGATTGAATACACATTTGGTACTGATCCGCTCGAATCCGACACGGATAGTGACACTGCGACTGACTGTATAGATATTGCAGGATTCAACCAGACAAAAATCACAGTGCCTCTCGATAAGAAAGCAGGAGATTCCTATGTCGTTGAAGTACATGCATTCACATTGAATGGGCAATGGCGCGGTTCAGGAATCGAATCATCTGGAGCAGCGACACAACCCAGCCGTAACCAAAGACTCCAAGCGAACAAATATATTCGCATAGACTACAGAGATGTTCAGAGAAGTTCCCAAGGTGAAGGCATTGAACTCCAATTAACGCGTGAACCGGAAATCGTCACCACAAAAACAACAGGCCGCCTAGGGCAAGATCGTATTCGCGTGGAAGCAATTCCACTCACACGCAACATTGACCTGAGTACACTTGATTTCACCTGGTTCTTAAACGGCGTACACCAAGAAAAATCGTCTGGAGCTGGGAAGCGATTCTTCTTCTTTAACGTGGATGACCCGCTCCCATCGGGACGTCTGGTGACAGCATGTCAACAACATACTGTAACAGTGAACGTAATTGATCCAAGAACAGAAAGTAGTGCCAATGCACGCATATTGATCGATGTAGTTCCGCCGGTTGAATTCGTAAAAAGTATTGTGGGGCACGTCGATCGATCACGTGATGGGGTGAAAGAATCCACGGAAACACCATCCGAAGAAGCCGGAGACGTTCGCCAAGGAGCTCGGAGTGGAGACGTGGTCAAATTTGAAGCCAGCCTCTTAGGCGTAGCAGAAAATAAAACAGCAGCCCAACGTGGAGACGAGAGTGAAAAAGAGTGTGGTGTGGAAGGCATGACACTTGATCAACTGACCTATAAGTGGTCATTAGATGGGCGTGTTGACCAAGAACAGACAGGCCGGGGCGTTAAATATGCAACAGCCCAATTTGAAATCACGAGAAAAGGCATTACGTCACCACAACAAGCATCGAGTCAATTCGAGCAAACAACAGGCTCCGGTCACATTGTGACGCTTGAGGTGTTTGGGCCAACAGGAAGGTTGCTCACCGCAAAAGATGAACGTCTAAACGCAGTAGCGCCAAATATGGAGCTCTCCATCCGAGGAGAAACACTTGAAGTAAATTCAAAAGCAGCACAAGAAGTGCTGAGTGTCTCAGTAGATATAGACTATTTAGTGAAAGAAGGGGACACGGTAACGATCAGTGCCAACCCTGTGTTCTTCGCACCGGACTCAGAGATCTCACTGATAGCAAAGCGCAATGACATGGAAACAGACCTAGGTAATTCCAAAGAATTCACCTTCAAGGTCGGCAAAGCGGGTACGGTAGAAATTGTAAGTATCAATGGAACGTCTGAAGTAGGTGAGCAGGGCGGTGCACAGCTTCAACTACGGGTCGTCACAGAACAAGAACTCAAATCCGTGTTAGAACGCCGCAGTGTGATTGGAGCGCTGATCGAATTCATTCCACCAGCTCTCAGAGACTCACTCCGACTTGTCCTAGGAGGTGGGATCTTCGCCGCGGTCCTCTTGATCGCTATGTTGTTCTTGAGTCCTCGCACAAAAACAGCTCCCGCGATACAACACCAAGGAAAATCTTAGATCATACAGATGCACGCGCCCTTCAAAGACAAGACACAACCCACACGCTATTCGCTCCGTTGGTTGATCGCCGGGGCGCTTGTCTGTGCAACAATCTTTAGCGTGCTTCCGTTGCACCGTCCAGTCTACGCTGATGTCATTCAAGATGCTAAAGATGCCGGTGTTATAGATGTAAGTGTCTCAACGGGGGAACAACCTTCGGGGGAACAACCTTCTCGAGAAGTCGAATTAAATACAGCGACAGGGCCACAAGACGTCCGGGTGTTTGGCACGCAGATCGGATTCTTCGGTATTGACCCGCGGGTTGCAACGGCAGGCGAATATGTGAACGCCATTTACAAGTTCGCCATGGCCACAATTGGCTTCTTCGCTGTGGCAGCCATCATGTTCGGTGCAGTAGGCTATGTCCTGTCTGGAGGAAGTGAAGAGAAAATAAAAAAGTCCAAAGATATTATCCTTGGAGCAGTAAGTGCGGTGATCCTTGCACTGCTGTCACACGCCATTCTCCAAACAATTGATCCACGGCTCGTAGAACTCACATCCGACTTTGGAGCGAACGACGTAGATACACCAGCATTTGTCACAGGAAAGGTCTGTAAGGAAGACAAAGATTGTGAGGGAACGAAACCGGTCTTTACTGCGGAGGTTTGCGGTGTGGTAGGAGATGAGCGAAAAGTCATTCAACAATCAACGGTTTGTGACAAATTACCAACGGAAGCAGAAGGACGTTGTGCGATTCCACAGGATGGTGTTGAGCGAATTCTCGAAAAATTCCCATCTTCGTGTGCGGATGATACACAGGTGCTCCCATCGGCGTTTACGTGTAAGCGGGGACTTGTTTCGCGGCCCATAACAGACGACGGGCAAGAAATTACTGGTGTGATTGGTGAAGCACGAATTGCAACAACTTTCAATGGTGGGTTCACACTAGAAAGTTATCAAGCCACGTACCTTCCATCTGGTTTGATAGAAGATATTAGGACCGATGCACAGGGAGAACCTCTTTATTCAATTGGATCTGGATATGAATACCTCTATCACAAGTGTCTTCCACCAACGGAAAACCAGTTAAAATACAGTCGTGTCACAGATACAACAACGACAGCAGGGACAGCCTGTGCGACGGATGTAGACTGTGGGACGTTCGATCGTGCCGCCACCATTTGCACGAGTGACGGCAAGAAAGAGCAGAAAACATACCCAGTAAGACAAGTCTGCGAGGCAGGTCTGTGTCGAGTGAAAGAAAACAGTTTCTGTGGGCAGGACCCACTTGACCTCTGTGGAGGATCTCCCATTCGTGGGACGGGTGTATTACTCAGTGTGAATGGTGTAGAACAGCGAAGCGACCCCTGTCAATCTGGAACCATTTGTCTTCGAGGGAATAGTGACGTGAATCAACCGCCAACCTATGGATGCGCAAAAGCGGGAGCAGAGAATTATAGTGCTACTGCATTTTGGGATGGGACGTTAGACAAAAGCCAAGTCAACGGTTTACCAAATTTTGCCTGTGACCAAGACAGTGATTGTAAGAATTTTGAGCAACGTGTCTGGGAGTGTGACGGCACGAATGCGGAAGAAGATGGAACAGAAGATGTGGAACTCGTTTGCGACAAAAACATCAATGCTCGAACACCAGATGGGAAAGGGACGTGTCGAGTGAAAGAAGATAGCTTCTGCCGGCAGGACGCAGGTTTGTGCGGGGGCAAAACAGCGATTGTGCGGGCAGAATACCCATGTGTGACAGGCACGTCTTGCAAATATGATGAAGATAATGACGACCCTGCTCGAAACACCTGCCAGCCATAATAACGTCTGTCCCAACACGATTCTATGAAACGCACATTCCTGATCGCCGGTGTTATCCTCGCTGTTCTCCTTGCTGGCTTCCTTGGGTATTACTTTCTGATCTACCGAAAAGCGATTCCAAAAAATACGGTCGATATTGCTCTCCCCGTGAGTCAGAATGTGGAGCTAACCGCCGAAGATGTCCGAAAAGGCGTAACGCCTGAAGAAAAACACGAGCAGGTTCGTCAACGACTTGGTGTCACGGCTCAAAACGCCGTATCGGTCGTCAAAGTGTTAGACAAGCGCGTCATGCATCCCGTGCTCGCAGCGGACGGCTCGCGGATCCTTTTCTTTGACCCCGCTCGCAAAAAATTCTTCTCCATAAAGACAAACGGAGATGACGAACAAGCCCTCACCGGTGCAACGTTTGAGAACATTGCAGACCTGTCTTGGTCCGACGACCGCACAGCTGTTGTGCTGACGGTAGGGAAAGGCTCCGCAGCACGGTTCTCCGTCTTGACTTTTGGAGATCAAAAAGTAACAGAGCTCGACCCGCGCGTCCGTTATCCTGTCTTCTCGCCGGACGGTTTGCGACTGTTCTATCTCTTTTCAGACACCAAAGAACGCGTGAATCGCCTCTCTTTCTCTCTGCGTGATGGGAGTCAACCGAAAGGACTACGATCCTACCGAGGCGGTTTGATGCAGTTGCACTGGTTTGGAACAGAAGACGTGGCTTACGGAGGGGTATCGTCTGGGTACGAAGCAGCTTCTGCCTACGCCATGGACACCCGAAGCGAAAAGAATCGGACGCTTGTGGCAGATCAATATGCTCTCGATCTCAACTTTTCCACGAACGGAAAACGGATGGCATTTTCACAGGCTAGAAGAAAACCATCTCAGGCAACGTTGTTGTTGATGGATACAGACGGGAAAAATGTGAAAGAAACCGGTCTAAGGACGCTCGCACGTAAGTGTGCGTGGTCGAAAGAAGGATTCGTCCTCTTCTGTGGGGTCCCGTCTTCCCCTGCAGACGGGCATGTCATCCCGGAGGATTATGAAGCCGGACAGGTCATCACATACGACGGACTGTACCGAGTGAATGCGGAAACAGGAGAAAACCAAGTGCTCGTTGTGCCGAGTCAGTTCTCGCTAGGTTATGACATTGCTGAACCGTTTCTTTCACAAGATTTGAGCAAAATGTATTTCATTCGTCGGAATGATGGGAAGCTCTATGCTTACCTCCTTCCGTAGAGCGATGCACCAGAGATGGAGAAAAGCTGCGGAATCGTGCGCGGTGGTTCTCTTCGTGTTGTTCGTCTTGCATACACCAAATGTTCTCGCAAATGAGAATCAGGTTGATTCAGGCGGGGAAGTACCAGCTCCAGTAGCAGCTCCAGCAGCTCCAGCAGCAGCACCAGTCGTGCCGGTGAACATGACAGATCCAAACAACCTCCCCGCACCCATTTGTGCGTTAGGAAATGGAGGGGACTTGCGCGCGGGTCAAGGCATGATTTTTCAGGGGGTCTCTCCTGGTTGCTACAGCGCAGGATTCTGTGGCCAATGTGACGTGTTGGTGGTGGTCAAGAACATCGCAGAAATCAACTTCTTCGTCATTGGAACCTTCGCAACGTTGCTGTTGATCGTGGCGGGGCTCATGTACATTCTGTCGCGCGGGAACGACAAACTCATTACAAGAGCAAAAGGAACGATTTTCGCGGTGATCGCAGGGCTTGTGATTGCGTTTTTGGCATGGAGTATTGTCTCAACGATTGCCGTCACGATTTCTGGCGATCCGAACGCGACCCTCACGTCTGTTCAATGTGTGGATGTACCTGCTGTCTCTACATGTAACCTGGTAACTGGTGTGGGTGATCTCTCCGCTACGTTCGGTTCTGGGGGTGGGAGTGGAGGCGGGAGTGGAGGCGGGAGCGGAGGAGGCGTCAGCGGAATTGGGAATGTGACCGGGACTATTGAGCCGTGTGGTATTACTGAAATTCCGATTACACAAGACGATCTAAATAAAACGATTTGTTCACGCGCATCCCAAGGCCGCACCTGTCACACCATGGCGCAGTTGAAAGGCTGGATGAACGCTGCGGCCAAGAGCCAAGGGATCGATCCGGTGTTCTTGATGTCGATTGCAAATATTGAAAGTGGTTTGGGTGCAAACGTGGGACCAAGTCCAACAGGTGCGTTCGGCATCTTCCAGTTCCAACCATCGACCGCTGCGAATAAATATAAGGGGAGTGGTGCGCCGCAATCCTGTCTTCAACAGCATTCACGTAAGAACGAAGCAGGCTACACGTACAATCCAGCAGCGGCAGATGGGTATTGCCGAAATAAACCGAACAGCAGCAAGCCGATTGACTTGGACACAACCTGTGGTGTTCAGTCGAACCCAAAGTACAGAGTCCTCGAACAATACGCTCAATCTTGTAAAGACTGGATTATTTCAAACCCAGATAAGGCAGCGCTGAATTCTGCTCGTCTCATTAAAGATGGACTCAATAGACATGGCGGGAGCTATTTCGAGGCAGCTTGTGCATACAACTCCGGTGGGGGTTGTAGGAGCGCATCTACAAGCCAGTACGGTTACGCGGGGAACGCGGAACGGAGCTACAGAGCATTTTGTCAGCAATTCAAGGGTGGCGCCGCGCCAAGTGGCGGGAGTGGAGCACCTCCTACAGGCGGAAGTACGGCAGGGGTGCCAGAACTTGCATCGATTTCCATAACACCCACAAGAACGCAGCTCAAAAAGCCGATCAACTTAGCGAATGTCTACTACTGGGGAGACTCCATCACGGTCGGTTACGGTGGCGTTCTACAAGGAAGAGGTCGTGGACATAACCAAGGTGTTGGTGGCCAGAGGAGCAGCGCAATTCTTGAACGGCTTCTTACACATGTGAAAAGCGGGGGCGTTCAGAGTGCAGATGCTTACGTGATCATGTGGGGAGTGAATGACCTCTTCACGCCTCACAACAAGAACGGGATTGTGATTAAAATGGCTGAACGCCTTAAAACAGCCACTGAGCTTGCACATAGCAAAGGTATTCCCGTTTTTGTCGGACCAACACCAGATTGGAGTCAATATGCAGTGGGTCGTGCAAACGTACAACCATCAGAGCCACCAGCGATGAAGATAGCGCTTGATGCCTATAACGCCTGGGTCTATCAACAAGCGGCTAATGGCGGCATTGAAGGGGTCATTCCATTCGAACAAGTTGTTCCACCGCCGAAAGAAGGTGCAAGAGATGGACATCCAACGGGCAAGCAGTACAAAGCGATGGCAGACAAAGCAGAACAGGTCTTGAACGGCTATAACCGTTGATCTAAGTCGTATGCGCACACGTTCACTTATCCTCATCGTCGTTGGAGTCATTCTTGGAATCTTGTTACTCACGGTGCTTGGGAGCTGGTGGTACCTCATGTCTAAGAAAGAGCCAGTCACAGAGCAGGGGCAAGGGAGTGGAACGCAACAGCAGGGAACAGGAACCGCGCAGCAAAGCCAGATTATTCCAGGTGATGCAAATGCGGCATCTGTCCAAGTTGTTGAACGAAGAACAGCTCAGCAAAACACCATCACAGATGGAGTTTTAGCAGCCGTGTATCTCCCACAAACGGGTCAGATTGCGTATCTCACTTCAGCACGGAGTGGACCTTACCTCTATGAAGGAGACGGAAAGAGTGTTGCCCTCGCACCAGGAGAGCTATTCGAACAGATGACGGGGTTGCAAGCCATGATCAGGGAAGGGGAAACGACCCCAACGATCTTGGTCGAGCAAGGGCGAGGTGCTGTTTCTCTGGTAACTTCCGACGGTTTTCGAAGAGATTATGGGGAATATCAACACATGTTGTTTGCGGGGAGCCCGGAGACATTCATCGCTCTCGAACAAATGGAAGAACAGTTGTTTCGGCTCGTACGTGTCGATGGAGAAGATGCGTTGGTTGACCCCGTAGAAATCGTTCGAATCGGACACAAAGACCTGATCGATGTAGAACTTGTCGGAGCATCTTCTAGAGGAGCATTCGTTATCACAACGGAAGTATCTGGGAGACGCCTTGAATTGGTGACCCTCGCAGATGGAACCCGGAAGACCCTCTTAGAAAATGTTGGAGCGATTTCTGTTTCGCCAAATGGTCACTTTGCGCTTGCGGAGAACAAAGAAGGGCCTGCGACTTTCACAAACCTTGTGTCTGATGAGGGGGAATCGAAACGCGTTATTCTACCATCAGATGCTGCGCCGTTCTACGCGTGGAGCGCGGATGAGCGGTCCCTCTATGTGCTTGTTGGTGTCTTAGCGCCAGAAACAGATGATGATGAGGCCTACGATGCAAAAACAGGGTTCATAGGAAAAACGCTCTGGGAAGTCGTACTGGATAAAGGTGACAAAAAAGAGGTTGCATCTCTCCCAACGGGGGATACTGTGACAGGAGCCTTCTTCTTCGACCCGGTACGGAAGCTGCTTATTCTACGCGATGTCGTAAACGGAGCACTCATACTTGTGGGGTCAG
>CAYJMK010000027.1:0-8962 GCA_964371425.1 uncultured Candidatus Saccharibacteria bacterium | reverse complement strand
CATGGCGTGTAGCCCAACCCCTGCGCTTCGCCGGAAGTCGGATACAGAAAGCCGGAGAGCATTTTCAGAGTCGTTGTTTTTCCGGCGCCGTTTGGCCCGAGGAAGCCCACCAACTCCCCTTCTCCAATCGTAAACGACAAACCCTTCACAGCCTCTGTAATCACTTTTTCGCGCGCAAAGAGGGCACGCAATGAGCCTTTTAAGCCTGGCTTTTTGCGATAAGCCTCGTAGGTTTTGCGAAGATCGTTGACGGCAATGGCTGGTATTTCACTTGGCATACATGCTAAGACATCAAGTCAGGAAACGTGCTTTGTTTGAGAAAATCGTTCAACAAGGACGCAGACGACACCAACGCCAGCCATCAAAAACCCAGCAGCCAGCATCGCGTGTTTGTAGGCGTATGCTCCCGCAAAGAGGCCAAAGAGTCCATAGGCCATCAAGATCCCCGTCTCACCCATGAGCCCACGGACAGAAGAAATGGTTGCACGGATGGGGGTTGGAATCGCGTCCTGGAACTGTGTATCTAACACGACCAACATAGCCGTGCCAAGTCCACTCACTATTAAGAGACCAAGAAGATTCCATGGCGTTCCTGCTACCGCGGCAACGGCCTGCAGGAGACCAATGATGACAAAGACGCTGTACAGTGTTCTTGGTTTTGCTTTGCGAATTCTGTGCGCAAGACTACTTGCAAGCGCATCGCCGGTTGTGAGGACCGCGAGGACCAACCCAAGGGCCGGCTTAGGCAATCCCGCGTGTGCGTTGATAAAGAGGGGCCAATATTCTTCCAGCGCTCCGAAGAACCCCAGTACCATCGAAGCGAATACCATCAGTCTGACAATTTGACTATCACGGAACGAAATCGACAATCCTTCTCTCAGCAGATGAAGATACTTTTTTTGACGCGTGCGTGTTCGATGCGGTGCGGATGGAAGAAAGAGGACGAGGATAGCAGACAGCACCAGTGAGGCGATACTGCCTATGACGATGAATGGATAACCGAAGATGATTCCTACCGAAGCGCCCAGCATGGCCAACACACGTGCGGCCGAACCGATGCTACCGATTCGCCCCCAAATTTTTGCAAACAATCCCTCTTGTTTCTTTTCTGCCAACGCATCGTAGAGCGCGGCTTCGAAGGTGCCAGACATGAACGCTGACTTGATCCCCCAGCAGATGAACCCAAGGAGAAACCCGGTGAAGGTGGGCCACAGAAGCCAGATGCCGAAGCCAAGGATTTGAACGAGTTGCCCTGCGCACAAAAGATATTTCCGTGAGTACCGATCCGCTAACGCTCCCGAAGGAACTTCAAAAACGAATCGTGTAACAGACCACACTGCGAGGAGGATTGAGATCTTCGCTGGTGAGAGACCTCTATCGGCGAACATCACTGCATACAGTGGATATAGGAGAATAAAATCATTAAAAAACCGATAGGCGTAAAAACTTCCTACGCGCATGCGCCTTGTCTTGGTTTTTTTCTCTTCACGTGTCATGCACGCTTGCTATGAGCTGGCGCTGGAGTAGCGACGCAATTCTCGCTTCCAAAGGAACGTCGATGTCCATAGAGCGAGGCCAGCGACCAAAAGCGCGTAGATGACCCACCGCCATGCCAGACCGCGCGCCAGAGCTTCTGCAGGAAGTTGAATGGCCACACCGATCGGGATCACGGTAAAGAGGATCGCTTTCCCAAAGGCGGTAAACGCGTCAGCTGGAAATCGTGAGAATCGAAACACAGCATCAAACAACATCTCGAGATTACTCATCCCAACGAATCGGAAGGAGAGGGTCAGCATCGCGAACCAAATGGCGTACGTCATGATGGACCCAGCTAAAACAAGGACACTATATATGAGAGCCTGACCGATGGTGACATGGACCCCTGCCGTCATGAGGCCGAATACTAACAACCCAATTGCAAAGAGCAGGTTGAAGATTTTCGGAAGATCTAAATATTTCAACGACACAAGGAACTGCGTATTGATGGGCTTGATGATCACCAGATCAAGCAGACCGTCTTTAATATCGGTGGGAAGACGCGCAAAGTTCCGCCGTACAAAGAACGTCAGAATCGCATTGACAATATGCCACGTCGCGAGCAGAGCAAGACCTTCGCCAATCGTCCAGCCCGCAATCGACGGTGTTTGAGCGTAGTAAATGCCTGCCACAAACACGGAGAACCCGGCCCACAACAGGTTCACAAAAACATATCCAAAGAAATCGCCACGGAACGAAAGTTCACGCGCGAGGGAATAGCGTACGAAAGATTTATACAGACGGAGATAGCGACGTATGCGATTCATGTCATTTCTATTCTACATGCCCACAGCACTGTAGCGCTTTAGCCCCTGTGACCACACCACGCGACGAGCGATATGCATCGCGAGGATCCATCCGAACAAGTGTAGGAACCCGACAAAGATTTCTTGTGTTGAAAGTCGTTCTAAGAATATTTCCATCGGAAAGGAAATGAAGAACCGAAACGGTGACCATGCTGAAATCGTTTGTAACCACTGTGGGAGCAGCGCTATGGGCGCAACGGTTCCAGACAATACCGCATCTGTGGCCCAAAACAACGCCATCACGCCCTGCGCATCATCGAACCAAAAGGCGGTCATAGCCATGATGTACGAAATGGACATGAAAAGTGTGATGGCCAACGTCGCTGCAAGGAATGCGACTGCAATACTTGTTACGCTCTCCGGCATCACAAGCAGGTTTCGGAAAATGATGACAAGAGGCAACAATACCAAAAGCGTCAGACCGATATCGAGCAGTTTGGCCGAGATTTTACGAACCGAATGTGAACGTAGGTAAGAAATAGGGCGCACGAGATGCGCGGATAGGGTTCCATTCCGGATGTCTTCGAGAATCCCCCACCACACATGTGTGTACACGTAGGTATAGAGCAAGAATGCTCCCATGTAATACGTGAAGATAGTTGCCACATCGAATCCTTGAACCGTTTTGTTGTTGAGCGCGACCATCCAGATCATCATGAACGGCGCAAAATCGAAGACATTAAACAGGGTCCACTCGATGAGTGAGGCACGGTACGCAATTGCTTCTGAAAGAGCGGTTTTTGCTACTGCGATGTAGGCGCGAAACGCCATATTTTTTGAAGAAAAGGATTAGTTCCCAAACGCTCCGTATCGCCTCAGACCTGCGCGCCACATCCACGCACTTCCTGCACTCGCGACCATAACCCAGAGGACTAAAGAAGTGAAGCTAAAGATGATTTCTTGGGACGTCAACCGCTCTAAATAGAGCTCAATAGGGAACGATGAAAGATACCTGAATGGAAGGAACGTCGCCAGGGTTCCAAGCAGTCCTGGCAGGAGAGCGAGAGGCGCCACGCCACCTGAAAAAACGACAATGAGAGCCCAGAACAGATGCCCTGCAGCGCTGTTATCTTCGAGCCAAAACACAACCATCCCCAGCATGTTTGAAAACGCCATAAAGAGGAAGAAGCCGAGAGCTGTTGCCGCGATCACAAGGGTCCACGTACTCGCATGCTGTGGCAGGAGGAGATAGGGACGCAGCGGAATGATGGCAAGAAGCAGAACGGGAAGGAGGAGAAGTTGCTTTACCAGCTTCGCGACAAAGTCCATGAGATTTATAAACGGAAGGAATCGGATGGGCTTCACCAAGTACACAGAGAGATCCCCTGTTTTAATTTTATTGGCGATTTCGTCTGAGAAGTAGACAAACACCAAACTACTCACGACATACACCCCGATAAAGTAGGTGATGAATCCAGCAGCATCATACCCGCCCACACTCTTCCCATCCGCTGCAGCAATCCAGATGGCCGGGAACATCACAATGCGCAGAAGATCTACAAGAGCCCACACAACAACTCTCGCTTTATAGGTAATCGAAATCCGCCAGCGATTCCGAATAATCACGGCACCCTTCCGGATCCACCCTGTCAGTTTCGTTTTAGGAGCTAGCACTGGTATAGGATTTGAGGCCACGCATCCAAGTAACGCAGCCAATGAAGAAACAACCAACACCCATCATCACGGAGGTGATCGCCAACCCAGCATGAAGCGACCCCGTTAGTGCAAGCATCGGCACCGTTGCAATTAACCCAATCGGTAGAATGTAGAGAAACAACGTCTGCCATCCCCCACCGAATGCTGTGACAGGGTACTGCGCGGAACGGAACACACTGATCAAAACACGACCTGCTCCGTTTGATCGAACGATTTTAAAAGACAACGTTGAGAGAAGAGCGGAGATCCCAAAAAGAAAGAGAAGCGTGACAGGGAAGAAGGCGAGATAAGCAACGATGCGTCCCACCGTTAACCCGGGAACACGAGCAACTGTCGCTGCCAGGAAGAACATAAGTGGAATAACGGTGATGGTGTCATAAAGATCTCCATCATTAAACGCGACTTGGAAGAGTGGATGGATGGGCCGCACAAGCATTCCATCTAAACGCCCCCGTTGAATGAGTCGAACAATCCCAAAGGTCAGATTTCGTTGGAAAGACGTCTGCGCAAGTAAAACCAGAACGTAGGCTGTCGCATAGTGAGCCAGCACTGCTTCCCGACCGAATCCCCCAATGACGGAGGTAAAGGAAAGAAGGGATTCGAACAGGAGGAGATAGAGACCAACGCGCGTGAACTTTGCGATGGCTGCAATGAAGAAACTCGCACGGTACGCAATCTGCCGTTTGTAGGACGCCGTGACAAGGAGTTGAGCAAGCCGAAGGTAACGGAGGAGTTTCTTCATAGAGCTCAACTTCCAACCGCTTCGTAGGAGCGAACCCCTTTGGTCCAAATGACTGCATACACCACAAGACCGACAGCGATCCAGACACACCCGAGCGCAAGCATCTGGACATACTCCCCTACTGGCAGTTTCCCAAGCAGTGCCAGGGCGGGGAGATCTCCCAAAAACCGAAACGGCAGCCAGGCGAACAAACCACGCCAAGTTGGGTGGAGCAGATTAATCGGAATCAGTGCACCTGACCCAATTTCCATAATCACACGGATCAGAAGTCGTGGCCCCCAGGTTTCATGTAACCAAAAGGCTAAGAAGGCGACTGCGTGGAACATGAGAAATTGCAGAAGAATACTGAAGACGAGAAATGGAAGCGCCTGAAGAAAACCCATGAACGTAATGTGTTGGAAAACAGGGATGTGCAATGCGAGAATGACAACGCCGTACCCTACGATTGCACTTCCCATCATCAGCACTCGCTCACCTAAGGACTGCATAAAGAACACTGGAGCCATATGCCATGGCTTTGTCAGCAAAAGGGAAAGTTCACCATCTTTAATCGCGTCATTCACTGCGTCTCCGCTGTTGGCAACATGGATAGTCGATACAACAAACCCAGCGATGACAAGGTAGGAGAGTAGTTGTTCCTGACTAAAATCCCCGACACCCTTTCCAGCTCCGATGTACTGCCAGATCAGAATCGCAAAAAACGAGGCGACGATTTCTGCAATCACTTCAAGGAAAACCCCCCACCGATACGTGAAGGCGGATTTAACAGAAAGACGAAGAACAGCCCAGTATTTTCTCATGTTGCTTTCTCAGCGCGTGATGGTGTCGGCAGCGCATCGATGATTTCTAGCATCCGGTCGACCCGCCTATCCCACCCGTGGTTCTCCACCAGAGCTCGAAGAACGGCCGGATCCTTTTTTTGTGTCAAAGCGTTTTGTGTCTCATCAACAAATGCTGCAGGTGTGGAAGCCACATGCACCCCTTTCTCAAATCCGGTGAGACCTGCAATCGGCGTTGTTACAACGGGGAGACCAATTGCTAAATATTCGTAGAGTTTGAGTGGGTTCATGCTTTTTGTGAACGCATTCACTTTATGCGGAATGATGCCGATGTCGCACGCCGAAAGAATCGTTGGGACATCTGCATACGGTTTTGCCCCGAGGAGATGCACATTCGGTCGCGCAGCGAGTTTCTTAAACGCTGCATCTTTCCGCCAGACCGGACCTGCTAACACCAGCGAGCCGTTTGGGTAGGCATCCGCAATCGCTGACAAGATTTCTTCATCGACACGACTTTCAATCACACCGGCGTACCCAATGATGGGTCGTGGCAACGCTGCGATGTTTGCTGGCCAGGCTTCTTTAGGACGACGCGAGAAATGTGTGAGGTCCACTCCATTCGGGATCCAATGTGCTTTTGTTTTTGCAAAAAGTCCGTCTCGTAACGATTCTGAAACCGTGAAGATCGCGTTGTAGCCGTCGCGAATGTCTTTATAACGTCCTTCTAATTCAGCGCGGCGAGCAGTGAACTGTGTATGTTCCCGCCAGTCGTCGACCGCATCAAACACCGTCTTCGCCTGAAGAAAACGATAAGGCAAATACGACAAAAACGGCGTGTAGCACCAGACCACATCCGGACCTTCGGGCCAACGTTTTAAAACGAGCCGCTCTAATCGTTCTTCGCCCGCATAGGGTCCTTTGAAGATCCCCGCCTCTGGAAGTTCTATAATCGAGAAATCTTCTTCGACACTGGTATGGCGTGCAAAGAGACCCCCTCCGAGTTCAACCCCCTGATAGGGCTGGAGCGTCATCTGTGCCTGTTCACGGAGACCACTCGAGAAATCGTGCGGCCAGACGTCTACAGCGATGATTTCCGTAAAGGCGTGGCGCTTGCGAAGCTCTGTGAGCACATGGAAATTCCGATTCATCCCTTCCCCACGCTCCCAGTATCGCCATGCCTGCATATTTGCCATCAGCAAACGCCCGCGGCTGCCTGTATTTCTTGACCTAGACATGAGACCATTGTTTGATCGGAGAGCTTCTTACGGGTGCAGCGTAACAAGGGGCTGTTCAGAAAGGAAAGGGACATGTTTTCTCCCAAGATTTCCTCTTTCTGAATCGCCCGCGGACGACGCTCTCAGAAAGAGGAAATCTTGGGAGAAAAAGATCTCGGTCTCCTACTTCTATTCATGCCATCTTTCCTCAAAAAACTCGCACGACACGCAGGCGTGTATGCTGTTGGAAACGTGCTTTCAAGCGCGGCGTCTTTTTTATTGATTCCTCTCTACACGCGCTCATTATCCCAAGCAGATTATGGCCTCTTCGAAACGCTAAACATAGCCCTCCTTCTCCTCGGCATGGTTTCCACTATTGGGTTTGCTTCCTCTGTTTTGAAGTCGCATGAGTTGGATGTTCAGGATGTAAAAGAGCGTTCTGTGTTATTTGGCACCGCTCTTCTCTCTGTCCTCACTGCTGTTCTTCTTATCACGATACCGATCTTCCTCTTCCGTGCCCACATTGCAACCTGGCTTTTAGATGGCGTCTCTTCCGCACCCTTGATTGTGGTCGCCCTCGGCGCGAATGCGTTGCTCTCGGTGGCACAAATCGGCCTGGCGTTTCTACGCGCTCAAGAACGTTCTGCAGCCTATGCTCTCCTTTCTGTCTTACGTGGTGTTGCCCTCTTAGCGGCGAGTGCCCTCTATCTGTTCGCCTTCCGTGCTGGCGTGCTCGGAGCGGTTGCCGCATATGGGACGGCTGCTTTTTTGCTTTGTTTTTTCTTGTTTCCTCTTCTTGTTCGTCATGTTCGCTTGTCTTTCTCTCCTCTGCTGTTTTATCGGCTCGCTTCTTTTGGTGTCGCCATTCTCCCCGCCCAAGCCGCCATGTGGTTTATGGATCTTTCTGACCGATTTTTCTTGAAGGCTTCGTTTGGGTTTGGAGAAGTTGGAGCGTACTCCCTTTCCTACAAACTCGCAGGCACGCTCTCCGTATTACTCATCACACCGTTCCAGTTGGCCTGGCCAACCGCTTCCTTTTCCGCTGCGCGACGGTCTGAAGCGGAAGCGCGTGAAGCCTGTGCTCGTACTCTTCTGCTCTTCGCAAGTTTGGGCGCTCTCTTGGTCGGTGGACTTTCGTTGTATGCAAGACCTCTTGTCCAATTGATTGGTGGCACTGCGTATCTTGCAGGCGCTGCCATTATTCCGGTCGTTGCTTCTGGTTATGTGGTCTATGGAATGCATTTCATTTTGACGACAGGGATCCATCTCGCGAAGCGTTCGCGACAGTATCCTCTCTTCGTCATTGTGCCAGCTCTTCTCAATGTTGGTCTTAACGCCATATTCATCCCCCGTTATGGGATGGTCGCAGCCGCTTGGACTACCTTTGTTTCATTTTTCTTGGTCTCGATTCTGACATTTTTCTTCACCCAGCGCGTGTTTCCTATACGCTACCCCTGGGGGAAAATCTTGACCGCAGCTCTCCTCCTCTTTTTCACGCTTGGGATGGGCCTGTTCCTCCTCAACGGCCTTGAACCCGACCAATGGGCTGCCTGGCTGCTCCCTCTTCCACTCGTTGGCGCTCTAGGGTACGGTCTTTTGAAGCTGAACGGGCTGCCGGTGCGGTCCTTGCTTCCTCGCCTCCGTTCTCTCCTTTCTCCCGCGCTATGAAGAAGCTGATTGTCACCATTCCTTGCCTCAACGAAGAGGAAAACATCGCGGAGGTTATCCGAGAGATTCCGCGTTCTTTGCCTGGCATCGACCGCGTGGAGGTCTTGGTTTTAAACGACGGTTCGAAGGATCGAACGGTGGCTCTTGCGCGAGAAGCGGGTGCTGATTACGTGATCTCTCACCCGACCAACCTTGGCCTCGCAAAATCGTTCCGCGACGCACTCGACTACGCGCTTATTCTTGGGGCAGATGTAGTGGTGAATACGGATGGAGACAACCACTACGACCAATCCCGTATTGGTGAACTCGTGGCACCTATTTTAGCTGGCAAGGCAGATATCGTTATTGGCAGCCGGAAGATAGAAGAATTGGAAGGCTCCATGCCGTTCTTGAATCGCTGGGGAAATCGGATTGGAAGTGCCGTGACGCGAACCCTCTCTAGTCTTCCGTCCGATTTGGATGTTTCGACGGGTTTCCGAGGATATTCGCGTGAAGCGGCGGCGCGGATTAACGTTTTCTCAGGCCACACGTACACACACGCCACATTGATTTCTGCCCTCG
>CAYJMK010000026.1:4754-8970 GCA_964371425.1 uncultured Candidatus Saccharibacteria bacterium | reverse complement strand
CGCAGGGATTTGATCCGTTGGATTTCCGGTTCCTTGTGTTTAGTTCGCACTACCGCAGTAAGCTCGATTTTTCTTGGGATGCTATGCGACAAGCGCAAGAAGGTGTGGCGCGTTTGCGGGCGTTTTCTGAGCGCGTGAAAGAAGCCACTGCGGGCAAAACAGGAAATGCTCACGATCATCTGCTCACCCAGCATGCCTGGGAGCGTCTTCAAGCAGCTTTTGATGATGACTTGAATACACCGGAAGCCCTTGCCGTCGTCTTTGAATTGGTTCGTGCGGGTAACGCTCTTCTCGATCAACTCGAAAAAACACCAGACGACTCACACGCCTCCTTTGCTCCCGCTGCCATGGATGTTCTTGTGCGTTTTGATCGGGTTCTCGGCGTTCTCGGTTCTCCTTCTTCTCCTGCTGGAGCGGCTGATGAGGCAACAACAATACGTGTCAAAACGTTGATACAAGAACGCGAAACCGCTCGCGCCGCCAAAGATTTCACGCGGGCCGATGCGATTCGTGACGAGCTCACGGGCATGGGCATTCTTCTAGAAGACACGCCGACAGGAGCGCGCTGGAAGCCAGCTCCAAAATCAAATAGCTAGTCACCGTATGACGGAGCTTGTACCTGAATACGTCGTGATTAAATTTGGTGGGAGCATTCTTACCGATAAAAAAGCAGCAGAGGCGACGATTCAGAAAGAGACGTTGCACCAATTAGCAGAAGACTTGGCGCTGGTTGTGTCGCAGAATCCCTCGCTTCGACCCATTGTTTTGCATGGGGCCGGTTCGTTTGGACATCCGTTGGCACATCGGTATGCCATCAATGGCAAATCCCTCACCCCGGAAACCCAACACCAAGCGAAAGAAATTTCGGATGCTGTTGGACAGCTGAACGCTGCTGTCACAGCCGCGTTGAAAACGGCAGGTCTCCCTGCTGTCTGCGTTCAAACACATACAGCTGTGGACGAACAGAACGGTCTGCTTCGTTTTATCTCTCCGGATGTGATTGAAGGGATTCTTTCGCATGGAGAGATTCCCGTGCTTTCTGGGGACGTAGTTTTTTCTGACAAGCAAACGGTCCAGATTGCGTCTGCAGACAGACTCGCGACGCTTTTTGCGACTACTTTTGATGCCAAGACAATTGTGTTTGCCACAGATGTCGCCGGTGTGTTTTCCAGCTGGCCTCCTGCAACGGATGCCCACCCCCTCCCGCGCATTACAAAAGAAGAGATTGAACGATTTTCAGAACCGACCGCTGAGCATGCGCGTGACGTCACTGGTGAAATGCAAGGCAAACTGAAAGCGCTTCTGCCTTTACAAGGCTGTCGCGTGATTATTGGCGATGGTCGGGAACCGGGATTTCTCTCGGCAGCGTTTTCCGCGGCACCACGCGGAACCGTGATCGAACTGTAAAAAAAGCCGCTGCTTGAGAGCAACGGTGGACTCGGCGAACAGATGTTAGCCGGTCGCGTTTGCAGGGTTCTCCCGCAGTATCATGCGTGGGACGACGCAGACATAGCGGACGGTATAGCGGAACCTACGTGTGTAGTCCGCGATCATCTCGCGAGCACCGCGCCGGAGCCATTCCTCTTGAGCAGCGGTGGGCGTGAACCACGCATGATCTCCCACCTCGTCGCCCTCGCGCGCTGCCTTGCCGGCGTATTCGTGCTCTGTTCCCAGCTGAGTCACGAAGAGCTCCACCCAGACATCGTCAACGATCCGATACTTCCCCCAGGCTTGCGCGCTGTCCGCGATGTGCGGCGGGAAACCGGGCAGTTCCTCCGTGACAAGACGTCGCAGCGTCGTGACGTTCAACTCGCCCGGGCCAGCCGTCTCCATCGGAATCGAGCGCATGCCGGCTGCCTTCCCGAACTGCGGTTTCGATTCGAATTCGCGCAGTAGTAGAATCCGCCCGTGCGGATCCGCCACAATGAGGGCTACCCCCCGTATGATTTCCATGGATCCTCCCAGATCTTGAACTCAGTGAGCGAGACACAGACTGATCGACTGCAAAATCCCACTCGTCGCGCCTTTTGTCAATCTTTTTTTGGATTCGCTACCTTGCTACAGAACCGTTTTCCTGGTCCTATAGATGCCTCATGTCTGATTCCCCCACGACCTTCTGGGACCAACCCGGACCGATCGTTGCTCTGGCCCCCATGGCCGGTGTGACCGACTCTCCGTTTCGCCGCATGTGCAAGCGGTATGGAGCCCCGTTGGTGTTCTCGGAATTCGTCTCGGTGAAGGGGTTGCACTACGCATGGGATCGCTGCGCGGAATTGCTTGAATACACCCCAGAAGAATACCCGTTGGTGATTCAGATTTTCGGGGACGATCCGGTCTTTATGGCCGATGCTGCAGAGCGGATTGAGAAGGCGTACCACCCCGCAGGCGTCGACATTAATTGTGGCTGCCCCGCAAAGAAGATTATGCGCACGGGTGCTGGTGTTGCGTTGATGCAGCATCCGAATGTCGTGCGCGACATTATCTTGGCCGTTTCTGAGCGCATCACTGTGCCCCTGTCTCTGAAGACGCGTGCAGGATTCGGCGCATACAACGCATACGATTTTGTGCAGCAGTTGCCTTTAGAGAAGTTATCGGGATTGACGATCCACGGACGGACGTTTGAAAAGAAGTTCTCTGGTGCCATCGACGTCGAACTGATCGCTGCGATTAAGCGTGATGTTTCTTGTAAGGTGTTGGCGAACGGCGGGATTGGGTCATTGGCAGAAATGGAGCGCGTTTTAGCAGCCACAGGCGCCGACGGCGTCATGGTTGGGAATGCCGCGCTTGGCAAGCCGTGGATTTTCCGCGAACTCGCTGAGGGCGCCGCGTACGAACCTTCTTCTGCTGAACGCCGCGCCGTGATTCTGGACCACGCCACGTTGATGGCCGAACAAAAGGGCGAACACAGAGGCCTGCTCGATTTCCGTAAACATTTGCTTTGGTACACCGCTTCTTTCCCCGGTGCGCGGCAGTTGCGGCGAGAGATCGCAGGTGTGTCGTCTCTGGAGGAGCTTCGGGTAGCGTTGGATCGGCTTTTTGTAGACAGCTCAATCGCCGCGGAAGCAATGACCCTTTCGGGGACGTTCGTCGCTCCTGCGGCGACTCACTCAAACCTCGGCGTCGCGCCGTCTGCTGCGCAGCCGGTCCTAGCCGCGACGCCTCAGATTGCCCCTCACGGGTCATTGCTTCCGCAGGCGACCGTCTCATCCCCTACTGCGTAGCCGGCCTTTCAGCCGCGTGGTATTCTCCTCGGCTGCCCCTATGGAAACCCCCGCCCGCATGATGGAACGCTCCCTCGCCCCCGCCCGTCTTCGGACGGCGCAAACGGGTTTTGAAGGCGCACAAACTCCCCCGAATAATCTCGAAGCGGAACAGTCCGTGCTCGGTGCCATCATGATCGACCGGGATGCATTGGTGCAGATTTCTGATTTCTTGAAGCCTGAACATTTCTACCGCGAACTCCACGGGAAGATCTATTTGGCGATGATCGAGTTGTACGAAAAGAACGAGCCGATTGACGTCGTCTCCCTCTCAAATCGTTTAGAAGAAAAGAAAGAATTGGAACGGATTGGTGGGCGTTCTGCGTTGGTGCAGCTTGCGAATGCCACCCCCACCGCAGCGAACGTTAAAAACTACGCACAGATTGTTGCGCGCAAATCGACCTTACGACGACTCATTCATGCTTCTGCGGAAATCGCAGATTTAGCAAAAGACGAACAAGAAGATCTGTCCGTTGTGTTGGACCAAGCGGAACAGCGCTTGTTCGCGATTAGTCAGTCGTCCGTTAAACAAGGTTTTGTGCCGATTAAAGGCGTCTTGGAAGAAGCCTTTCAGCGCCTGGATGAACTTCACAAAGACGGCGGAAAACTTCGAGGGATTTCCACCAGCTTTACGGACCTTGATAATTTGCTTGCAGGTCTTCAGCGCTCTGACTTAGTTATCTTGGCCGCACGTCCTTCGATGGGTAAGACGGCTCTGGTGCTCGATATAGCGCGCCACGCCGCCGTGCAAGACCGGGTCCCGGTCGGCATCTTCTCGCTTGAAATGAGTAAGGAGCAGTTGGTGGACCGTTTGCTGTGTGCGCAGGCGAATGTGAATCTCTGGCAGCTTCGAACCGGCAAACTGTCTGATGCTCCTGGTGCTGATGATTTTTCGAGGATTGGTGAAGCGATGGGTGTTCTAGCTGAAGCACCGATCTATATTGACGACACTCCGA
>CAYJMK010000026.1:0-4744 GCA_964371425.1 uncultured Candidatus Saccharibacteria bacterium | reverse complement strand
CCGATGTTGAATGTGATGGAGCTACGCACAAAGGCTCGTCGGCTTGCGGCAGAACATGGTGTCGGCATGATTATTGTCGACTACTTGCAGCTGATGTCCGGTCACTCTACAAAAGGCGCAGAAAACCGCGTTCAGGAAGTTTCTGAAATCTCCCGTTCGTTGAAAGGGATTGCGCGTGAATTGGACGTGCCGGTGGTTGCGTTGTCGCAGTTGTCGCGTGCCGTTGAAAGCCGCACACCACAGATTCCTCAGTTGGCGGACTTGCGTGAATCCGGTTCGATTGAACAGGACGCGGACGTCGTGATGTTTATTTACCGCGAGCAAGTCTATAAACCCGACACCGAACGAAAGAACATCGCCGAAATCCACGTGCGTAAGCACCGTAACGGTCCGATTGGGCAAATCGATTTGTTCTTTGACGGAGAACGGGTCAGCTTCCGAAACTTGGACCGCCGGCACGCAGTAGCAGGAGACATGTTGCCATAGAAAGATCTGAGTCGTTATTAATTAGGGAAAAGATGGGCCATTGCCTGACCTTTTTTGCAAAAAAATGCGAGGGTCATTCCCTCGCAACGGTCTCAGCACCTTTGTCCATGTCGTCTGTTTCGTCTGCCACTGTCGGTTCTTCGCCTTTCGGCCCGACCTTTTTCTTCGGTTTCTGACCTGTACTTTCTGGTCCTGCAAACCGCGCGAAGTCCGTTTGTCGCCGCCGCGGAAGAAAGCAGAGATGTGTTGGCAGTTTCTTTCCGTGAGAAGGCATCCCCACCTGAATCAGCGGCCAGACGGTTGGACGCTCTGTCGCGAGGAGCTCAGGCGGCACACAGATGGAAAGATGCACGACCTCTGGCCGCATCACGATCACCGTGAACCCCCCGATCTTATGCACACAGACCGAGAACCGGACATTTTGTCCCTTTTCGACTCCACTCGGGAAGAAGAGATTCAGCAGATAGCGCCTGAGACGACTGCGTCGAGCATCGAGCTCTGCATAGGTCTCTTCTTCTTCCGCAAAGACGCGCCACCAACCGGTCCAGTAGACCAACACGGGTGGCGCACGCTTCGGGAAAAGCGTCTGAATCGCGTACGCTCTATTCCCGCATAGCATCCATTCCCTAAAGGGCTTCGGATAGTGGCGATGGTCCGCGAGGCACACTTCGACCACTTCGGGTCCGAGCAGATCCGGCAACGGCTCCGATGGCGGGAGCGGATCTTGCCTAGCCCTTTCGTTGATCTCATCCACTGGTTGCGCGAGGCGCCCTTTCGGTCCCCTCCTATTCTTACTCCCCTTAGGTCGCCCCATACATTCCTCCTCCCTTCAAGATTCGTTCGGATTCTGTTCTGCCGCATCTCAGCTATTTTTCCTCTTTCTGTCAACCACTTCCATGCTGTGTGAAGGGCGGGTATGCTAGCTATTCGACTTATATACCCCTATGTCCATGTTCTCCAAGCTGAAAGAAGTCAAAGATCTCCGCGAAAGCGCGAAGAAGATGAAGAATGTTTTGTCTGATGTTTCCGCTACTGGGTCAGCGTTGGGCGGAAAAGTTTCTGTGACGATGGATGGTAACCAAGATGTTTCTTCCGTGACGATCGATGCTTCTTTATTGACGCCCGCCTCACAGACACGCGTGCAAGATGGTGTGCGTGATGCTGTGAATAGTGCCGTGAAAGAAATTCAGAAATCCATGGCGAAAAAGTTGCGCTCAGGCGAACTTGAGATGCCGGATATGAGCAACTTTAAGAGCTAATTGGTTCATCCGTGGAGGGCGGGTGTCTGATGTATCTTTATGTCTTCCCTTCTCCCTCCTGCGGTCCGGACGCTGATTGATTCGTTTGCGTCTTTGCCCGGGATCGGTCCCAAGACAGCACAACGACTCGCATTTATTTTGTTGCGCTTTCAGCAGGACGAACTCGACCGCTTTGCGCACGCGGTTTCTGAAGTGAAACGCGCGACCGTTTTTTGCTCAACGTGTCATCACATTTCCGAGCAAGACCCGTGCCCGATTTGTGCCGATGCATCACGTGATCAGTCTGTTGTTTGCGTTGTCGAGCACGTTCTGGATGTGGTTGCCATCGACTCAACCGGTACCTACAAAGGTCTGTACCACGTCTTGGGCGGAGCCATTTCCCCGATTGATGATGTCGGCCCGGATGATCTGACGATCCCCCATTTGGTCCGACGTGTGAAAGAAAGCAATGGCGCCATGACAGAAGCGATTCTTGCATTGAACCCAACCACAGAAGGCGAATCGACTGCTTTATATATCTCCAAATTGTTGACACCTACGGGCGTACGAGTGACCCGGTTAGCGCGCGGCCTCCCTACCGGTGGCGACTTGGAATACGCCGACCAGTTAACCCTTATTCAAGCGCTGAAGGGGCGGCAGGTGGCGTGACCATTCACGTCAAAATGCCAAAAAGCCGTGAATGAGAGTGAAAAACGGCCTCCATTCACGGCTTTTTGGCATTTTGACGTGAATACGGATGACAAAAACGACCGGCCCTCGCCAGTCATTTTTGTTGTTCAGATTCGATTGAGAAACCTACGCCTTCTTCTTCGCAGCAACTTTCTTGGAAATGTGGACGGAAGATTCCCTCATGGCTCCGGCCGTCTCCGTACCCACTTTCATGATGCGAATCTGTGTGAACGGCTGGCGGTGGCCGTAGGCTTTCTTCACGCGCTTCTTGGCCTTGTAAGTGCGGACCATGATGCGTGGCGCTTTGCCCTGTCGCATCACTTCTGCTTCGACAGTTTCGGCCAAAACAGGTGTTCCAATCTCGACCTTTTCCCCGTCGGACAGCATCAGCGTCTCAAGAGAGAGCTTCGCCCCCGCCTCAAGTTCCAGTTTCTCAATTTCCAAGACATCGCCGGGTTTGACGACGTATTGCTTGCCTCCGGTTTTGATCACAGCGAATGCCATAGGGACGCGCGAACGCTCAACAAAAAATCGATTTCTAGGCCAAAACCCTACCGTTCCTAGCGGATTCCGTCAAGAATCGCCTTGATCCGCGCTGCTTCCACCTGGACGGTCTCGCTCTCCTCGTCCTCATACGAGCGCTGCCCGAGCTTGTGCATGGGCCGGCGCCAGTCTAGGTGTAGATTGACCGTTGGGATGAGATCACTGTCGTAGAGCACATGGACGTGGAACCGTGGGTAGAACGCTGCCGTAATCCGGCGAATAAAACTCTCTTTCCCTGACACTGGTTCTCGCCAGTGCTTATAGCCACAGCGCCGCATGATCATGACGGGATTTTCGGACAGCATCCTTCCAGGGGAAATATCCATATATTGCTTAGACGGTCGGATTCCCTGGCGTTCCAGGTGTCGATGGCATCTCTGCGACACGCTTTCGGCGTCGTTTGAGCCCGACCAACAGCACAACAACCGCAATTGCGACCAAGCCCACTCCACCCAATACAACCAGCACAACAGCAATTCCAACCTGATCAGATGCCGCACCTTTCTTTGACACTTCCCCTGTGTTTGTCGTTGGTGTGCCACTGATGTTTGGCGTTTCTTGTGGGGTCGTCTCTGGTGTGATAGCTGGATCTTGTCCTGTGGTTCCAGATCCGGTTGTCACTGTCCCTGTTTCCTCTGTCTCCTCTCGGACAATTCGATAGGGCGTGATGGTTCCTGTTTTCCCATTCGCTACCAACAAGCGATCTCCTACTGGAACAAAGGCAAGGTCAGCCGGAGCACCAGCACGTGGATCAACCTGAGAACTAAGGACCGCACCATTCCGCACATCGACGGCGAGAATCTCACCTTTTCCGTTTCGTTCTCCTCCAATATTGATCACCGACCCGTCGGCAGGATCGGACACAATAGAAGAAGGCGTGATAGCGGGTTTCACAGCATCCGCTAGGTCGAGTACTTCCCCGCGCGCAAGATCGAGCGCAGAGAGACGAATGACTCGTCCTGGCAATTCGGTTGCGGTGATCCATAGTGTGGTTCCATCTTTACTTTCTGCAATTCCCGTGAGGTCGAGCGCAACAAGGTCAGCCAAGTCGCTCTCGCCCACCTGCGTGCCCGACAAAACATCTTGCAAACGCGGAGAAGATGTCGCTTTTGTCCCTATAATGGATTGGACTCTGTCTGCATCGTCAATAACAAATGCACCCGATGTTGCGGCTGTGATCGCCTTTGGTCTCCCGGTCAGCGTGACAGCCTGTCCAACGGTTCCTCTCGCTAGAGTAAAGACGATTACAGCACGCGCGTCCCGTAAAGCGATGTAAACCGTTTTCCCATCGTACGAACGCGCGATGGTCCGTAGGTCACTTGTCGGTGTGGAAATGTCGGAAGGGTATTTCAGGACACGCAAGGTTTCTAAGGTGATTGTGTCGAGGATGGTGAGTCCTGCAGTTGTCGGCAGGTAGAGTTCTTTTCCATCTGGTGAGATTGCGAGCGCATGCCCCGCACCGATCGCCTTGCTGGTTCGACCTTTCTTAATCGTTTTCGCTGAGAGATCGAGTGCCGTGATCATCTCTGTCTCCGCGTCAGCCACATACGCTTTTTGGCCATCTGGTGAAGCGATCACTGCAGATGGACGCGTTCCAACAGAAACAGGTGTTCCTTGAGACAACATGATGCGTGGAGGTGCAGGTGTGAGAGCAAACACACTCCCTACGAGGAGGAGCCCTCCAGCCATACCAACCAACGCTGTGACACGTGATAAAACGATTGACTTGAAAAGGGAGGTTGAAGGCATAGAGAAGTAAACGATATGTATTGATTGTACCAAAAACC
>CAYJMK010000025.1:0-8973 GCA_964371425.1 uncultured Candidatus Saccharibacteria bacterium | reverse complement strand
GAATTGAACCCTCGACCTCTCTCCCCCCAGACGTGCGCGCGACCACCGCGCTATACCCCGGAAACCCCGACCTGACAAAGATATGATTGCGACCTCAATCGCCCCCCTGATGACATCGCGGAAGTTTCTTCTCAGAATCTTCCGCGATGTCATCACTGACGTGCTCGCTAGCCCAACCATCCAGGACGGCACGGAATATTTATTGGGCTCCCCCGCGGAACATCAAATCTTCCTCAACGCGCTTGTAGTTCATCAGATCCTCAGGACCAAACCAGTACTGCACTTCGTGTTCGGCTTCGGAAGGATCACCAGACGCGTGAATGACGTTGCGCACTGCGCGCTTCTGATCATTCGCCAACGCTGGGGAGTCAACAGAGTAGTCGCCACGAATCGTGCCAGGCTGCGCAAAGACGGGCAATGTATTTCCAACAATCATACGAACGTTGTCGATGGCGTGGTTTCCCTGCAAAACCATCGCCACCACCGGACCGCTCGTCAGGTAGTCGACGTTCCATTCGTAAATTTTCTTTCCCAATTCGAGCGGGTCCGCTGTGCCCATTTCCGCAATCGGGTCTTTTCCATATTCGTCATAGGTCTTAAGAGTCTTCTTACCCATACCCGCCATCCACTCGTCCGTGCCTGGGTAGTGGTTCCGCGCAAAGTCAGGAGAAAGTGTAATCATTTTGAGTGCGGCGAGCCGGAGACCAGCCTTCTCAAACCGAGAAAGAATTTCACCAACCAATCCACGCTTCACACCATCTGGCTTCACCACCACAACCGTTTGTTCGTCGAGACCTTTGTACGGAGGTTTCTGCTTGGCTTCGTCGGCCATAGAAAGAGATAAAAGCGGAGGAAATCAATGCTTCGGAAACGTTAAACCCTAGTCTAACGTGCCAAACGGCAACGGCAAGGGACGAAGCAGAAACGCCGACGAGAACGCTTTGTTGCGTTTTGAACAAAAAAAGCCCGCGGCCGACTCCTCATGTGAGAAGCGCAGCAGCGGGCGGGATACCGAAGACCGAACCAGCAATCGAACCAACAAAGAGCGAAAGAACGACTCGACCGATCACTCCTCGAGTTCGAGTTGATCCCCGACACGGACCGAGAAGCGACGCAGCTCTGAGAAGGCGGGCAGATCATGCGAACGGTCACGGTAGGCGAGCCCAGCCAACGCCGTGAGAACCGTCCCGTCTGGAGAGAGCTCCAGTGTGCCTTCTTGCCACTCCCATGCATAGCCGCACAGATCGATCGCCTCGGAAGCGAGTTCGAGCTCCGTGGACTCCGCACCTGCCTGACCGACCCGCACAACCACTAGACGACGCTGCCCCGCAGGAGCATCCGTAGCTCCAAGCATAAGCAAGGAATCATCAGGTGCGTACACCGCGTCAAACATGTGGATGCCTTCCGACACGGTCTCCCAGTCTGTCGGCGGAGCAGGTAGGACACCCGGTTCCCCAACCGGCACGCGCACAACACGATGCTGCTCGCGCGGACATCCACCCACACCAGCCGGGTCATCACAGGAGCGCATCGTGCGGAAAACCCAGAACAGACCTGACGAGTCGGACCGAAGCCGAAGACACGCCCCCTGCAAAGGATTCTCATCCACACTCCAGGCTGCCTTCTGCAACCCGGACCAGTAGATCCCGCCGTCCCAGACGAGTTCGCCAGCCGTTGTGAATGCATCCGCCAGTCCCTCGAACGGCGCGCCTTCGATCGGTCCACCAGTGGCGTAGTGAACGAGGACGATCGGCCCCTGCCGGCGCGTCCACGACATCTCGACCTGTTCGACAATCGGTAGATCAGGAAACGGTCGCCAGCCGAGAACCGAGAAGAATTCTTCGCTTCCCAAAGGAGCATCAAACCGCGCCATGTCCTCCGGTCGCCCTTCGCGCCCGACCGCATGAACACGCAGCGAAGGCTGGCCCGGAAAACTTCCCGGTCCAATCGACGCAACGTAGCCATCGCCTGCTTCGGTTGCTGCCAGCGCACCCGCGCGCAGGTGAAGAGGTTCCCACGGCAGAGCGAATCCTTCGCCCAAGCCGTCGATTTCTCCAGGCGGGATGATGTTGAGTCGCGGTTCCTGCAGGTTCCAGGCGAACGTCAGATGCCCGCCGCCGAAGCGAACGAGATCGTGACCTCGCACCAATGGAAAGAGATCCGCGGGCGAACCATCGAGAACGGTTCCTAGATCGAACGCGAGTGCGCGTCCACCTTCTTCATCCTGAAGTGTTCGCAGAGTGATCGTTCCTTGACGTTGCCCTTCTCGTGGTCCCACCGACTCCAGGAAGAGTTCACGAAACAGAAGGAGATCACCCGCAATCCGAAACTCCTCCAGCTTGCAGCGTGTGCATCGTGAGCCGATCAGCATACCCCCCAGCGGCGGCACAGACCGAAGATTCTCCGAAACCATCGTCATGTCTTCACGACACGCCGGCTCCGGAAGAGAGACATCGGGGCTGAGCGCATCAGCAACAAAATGATCCGGCGTCGACACGAGGCCATCGGTAGACAGACGCGCATCTGCAGGAGGACCATCAACAGTAACCACATCTCCTGGATCGGAGGCAGATTCGTCGGGATACGTGCCCGTATCCCGAAGCGCAGGAGCATGACCACCTCCCACCACAATCGGCACTTGAGACGAATCACACCCTGGAGAAACCAGACCCAGAAGAACGAACAAGGAAAGTGTTCGCATTGCACAGCTCCTTTCGATTTCAGTAGAACGTACAGGAATGGATACCTACACATAGACAAGAACACAAAAACATAGAAGAGGCAAGGATCTTTACAAAAACGTTGTGTAAAAATGAACACAAAAAAGCCCGCGGCTGATTCTCAGGGGAGAAGCGCAGCAGCAGGCGGACACCGACACCAGACCAACAAAGAGCGAAGGAACGAGAGCGAAGATACGGCAGATCAGTCCTCGTCTACCACGACCCGACCGACAACATCCCCATCATACGGGAGCAGCCGGGCCGTGAACCCGCGGAGGAAGGACAAAGCCGCGACGAACTGCGACGAGGACGGGCTATCCTGATAGTCAGCCGTCACAGCGACAAACACCCGGTCTCCCTCGACAACCAATAAATCGGCTATGCTGAAGACATGATCAACACTATGCCACACAACACATCCCCCACCCCTCAAGACAGTCCACCAAAATCAGGCCAGAACCGTGCCTGGATCCTCTCCGGCATCCTTCTTGTCATCGGCGTCGGGATCATTCTGTTTGTCGTACTCAACCAAAAACAGAAAAACCAAAAAAGCCCATCAGAAGAACCGACAGAAGAAGTAACCCAAAACGAAACAGAAACTCCCCTACCAGGAATAGTAGAAGAAGGCGAGATGACAACATCAGAGGTAAACGAAGAAAACACAGCCACACCTACAGTCACACAACGCATCCGACTCACCGAGATCCCAGGCGTCTCCGTAACCTTCGACATCTCCCTCGAACTTCCACCAGATTTGAAAGTGAAAGAAGCCCCAGGTGAAAGCGTGAATATCTACAGCCCAGCCGCGCCAGGAAAGACCGCATTAGAACAGTCCCAGATCTTTATCCGCAGTTTCCGTGCAAGTACCTTTCTGACACTCACAACCGTGAATGTCTTCAGCAGAAATGAGAAAACGATCGCAGGACGTCCCGCGATCACCTACGACATTGAGAAAAAATCTGGTGTCGCCAATTTCTCTGGGCAACCCTCTTGGCGCAACCAGCGACACGATGTCACCGACATTCGTCGAGAGGATGCAAATCCATCCGTGTTCTACGTCTTTGCACGAAACCCAGCACTCGACGTAAACACATTTGAACACATTTTGAGTTCAATCCGCATAGAAGGCGGCGAGGAAGCGAATCTCAAAACAGATGAAGAACGCACAACCCGAGCAGAAGCCCTGCAAGCCCTCCGTGACCGCATCACAAAAAAGCCGTTCGGCATCTTGATCAATCAAAAGACATCGCCCGTCCAACCTGAGCGATTTTCGGGTTACCACACAGGTATTGATGTTGAGTTTCCAGAAGAGACCGGAGACATTGGCGGTCATGCAGTCACTGATGGAACCATCAGTGCTTATGGCACCGTGGACGGATACGGAGGAGCCATCACTATTCGACACACCATTCAAGGCCGTTCCCTTCTTGCTCTCTACGGACATCTCAATCCAGCTTCCTTGCCAAAACAAGGAGCGACGGTCCTAAAAGGCACACAGATTGGCACACTTGGAAGAGGCTTCACAGAGGAGACAGATGGCGAACGCCGTCATCTGCATTTTGGACTTTATGCAGGGAACGAAACCACGGTCCAAGGCTACGTACAAACCAAAACAGCCCTCTCCACGTGGATCGATCCCTTGCCAATCTTCGAAAGCACATACGTTGAAAAAGCAGAAATCCTCCTTCCACTCCAAAAAGCACAGCTCTAAAATGATTCAGAACGTCCCAGTAGAACAGAGACGACAAAAATCACTCCGGCCGAAACAGTTTTCGCGCGCGCGCCAACAAAGATTTGAAATCAACAGGTTTTGAAGCAGCTGCGCCCGGGAACGGAAGTGCATGTGCACGCGTCAGAGCGGCTCGAGCTCGTGTTCGCCAACTCTCTTCACGATGCACAGTGATCACGTGCTTATATAACGCCTCAAGCGCATCTAAAGAAGCATCCATCGAAAGCGAAGGCGTCGTTTTCCTACATCCCTCAACGAACGCAGCGTGAGCAGCAGGGTCCATCAACAACGCACGAACAACGCCGGCAAACACCGTCGGATCTTCAGGCGTCACCCGAGCCGTCACCTCTGGCACCACCGCGTGGGAAACACCAGGGTCATTCACCATCACAATCGGCACACCACAGGCAACCGCTTCTGAAAGCACCAATCCCTGCGTATCCGTTAGCGAAGAAAACAAGAAAAGAGAAGCACTCGAAAAGGCAGAAAGCATCAACGGACGCGGAAGCACGCCCGCAAACACCACACGCCCCGCACGCACCAAATCATTTGCTTCTTTTTGCAGGGCGACACGGAAACGTCCTTCTCCGGCAATCACGAAGACGGCATCCGGAACATCCGCCAAAGCGCGCATCGCTTTCAAAAGAAAACCGATATTTTTTTCTTTTCCGAGTCGTCCTGCAAACAACAAAATCTTCTTCCTACGCAGTGCAGGAAATCGTTCCAAAAATGCATCAGACGAAAGACCCGCAAAATCTGGCAAGTGCAAACCCGTCGGGATCACAGAAAGTTCACCTGTATATTTGTATTGCTCACGCAAAACGCGTGAAATCTTTTCAGAAGGCACCACCACCGCATCAGAACGATCCATGTACAACTTCTCAAACTTTTCAACCATCTTTGGCGTCAATTCCTGTCCGCCCAAAAGATAGTCCCGCGAATATTCCGCGTAATAGGTGTGAGACGTATAAATCTTAGGAATATTCTCAAGAAAGGCGAACAGATCCCCGAACATACCAACCAAAATGGGCGAATGACTGTGGATCACATCCAGCTGCAGTTTCGGAATCGCGTGCGACGCCCGGAAGGAAATGGGCAAGGCTAACGGGTAACCAGGAACGAACACAGAATCGATCGAGGCGAACCGAAACACATGTGGATCGTCCGGAGGATCTGGTTGTCCATAACGTTTCAAGCCCTCCGATGTTGGTTCCGGACAAAACAAATACACCGTGTGACCGCGCGCTTCGAGCCCTTCTCGAAACTGAATAATGGATCGAACGATTCCGTCGACGAGCGGCGTATACGTATCGGCGAAAAATCCAATGTTCATCGTCGTTTAAGAAACGGGAAATGAGCGCGCCAGCAGATCGCGATACAAAAGCACATAGCGCTCCGCGATCACATCAAGATCGTACCGCGAAGCGAGCGCTTCCGCTTGCATACGCATCATGTTGGCATAGGCCGTATCGTCTCGGAAGCGATGGATATGGGCAGCACAATCCTCGATAGCATCCGCGGACGCATACGCAGGTCTGAATAAATCCCGATACACAGGAAGATCACGTAATAAAAGCGGTAAGCCACACGCAGCCGCTTCCGTGACAGCCAATCCAAATGTTTCTTGACGACTCGGAAGCCAGAACAAATCGGCGGATGCATACCATGCGGGCATCACTTCGTAACGCTGAAGTCCGGGAAACAAACAATTTGCAGGAGCCTGTGCGATCAGTTTATCGATTTCGGCATAGCCCTCCGTTGCAAGACCAAAGGGACGTCCACCCACCCAAACGAAACGCGCCTGAGGAACGAGACGCGCAACAGCTACAAACTCTGCAATCCCTTTCCGCGGCTGCAGCTGGCCAGAAGCGATCACAACAAAGGCATCGTCTGGAAGATGCCATTCAGCTCGAACGCGCGAACGATCTGCGGCATCCGGATGGAAAAACCGGCGATCCACGCCGTTCGGAATCACCTCAACGCGCGTGCGCACACCAAACGCATTGAGCTGTTCTCGCACATACGGCGACACAGCCACCAGCGCGTCGGCCTGCCGATAAAACCGTTTGAGGTACCAAGAAAACGCCGGCAACCAAAGATCCGTTGCAGCAAGAGAGTCACGAAGCGAATCCGGAACCACATGCGCTGAAATCACAATCTTTGCGCCTGATTTCCGAAATCGCTTCAAAAGACGACGCGCGGTCAACCCAACCGTGTGAACATGGACAATATCGAATTGGCCTTGAGAAGGATTTTCGAAAACGTTTATGTCCGCGCGACGACGAAACGCTCCAACCATGTCCACGAAAGCAGAGTGAACCCCATGGCCCACGGCCGTACGAGGCGTCTCAGAAAGGACCGCAACACGAAGAGGTTGTGGGAGCATTGCCGGAGTATAGCCAATCTAGAGAAGGGAAAGAATGCCACCAACGTCAACGGAACAAGCTCGACCAGAACGAACGTGGCGAACCTGCTGTACACACGACATTTTCTCCATCTGTCCGACACGTAACAGACCCATCCAAATCGGTCCGAAACACGTGAATCCCCCTCTGGCGGAAACGATCTAAAGCCTCTGCATGTGGATGCCCGTAGGAATTCCCGGCACCGTTAGAAATCAGCGCTTCTTTTGGATGAACCACGTCAAGAAATTCCGCCGTACTCGATGTTCGACTGCCGTGATGACCCGCTTTCAAAACATCACACGCAAGCTGATCGGATGGGAGGGTGGATACAAGCTCTGCTTCTCCTTCTGCATCCAAATCACCCATGAACAAAAAACAGGTTCGGCCTGCATCAACTTGTAAAACAATGGAGTGAGCATTGGCATCATCTGAGGGAAGTTGGTCCACCGTTTCCTCAAAAGGAAAAAGAACCGTCGCTTTGATATCGAGACCTAAGTCGTAAACCATCCCAGCCCGCGGCACATCCAGAGAAATACCCTTCTCTTGCACACGCTGGAAAAAGCCATCACTAAGCTCCGTTGAAGGCGCCTTTGGATCCGCAAGGATACGTCCCACCTGATACCGATCCAGCACATCAAACAAACCCATAAAATGATCGGCATGCGGATGGGTGAGTAACATGAGTTCCAATGAGCGCTCAGAAAACGGCATGTCAGAAGAAAGACGACTCAGAACAGAAGAATCAGGTCCTCCGTCAATCAAGAGATCCGTTCCTTCTTTTGTTCGCAGATGGATCGCATCGCCCTGACCAACATCCAACATGGTGACGCTCAATAAAGGCTGCGGAGCAGGGTTTGCTGCTGGGAGAAGATGCAGTGCACCGTTCTGGAAAGGCAGCCAAACAAGAAATCCAACCACCCCAACAAGCAGGAGAAGGAGTAACAGCCGCAACCAAAGCGAAAAACCTTTTTTTGAAGACACATTGTTCACGCGCACCGACGAGAGAGAAGCATCAGGAGACATAACGACGCATCACGAGACTAAAAAGCGGAAGAGAGAACAGCTCCAAGACGAGCAACTCGAATCGCGAACATCAGTAACGCTGTCGGTATCATAGCCAAAACACGCGCAGCAGGCTCAGAGAGACAACTAAGCAAAAGCGAAAGAAGAGCCGTCAGCATCGCCGGAGGCAACAATGGAAGCACAACAACATTCGTAAACGGAGCAACCCAAGACACCCGTCCGAACTTCCACAAAGAAACCGGCATGGTCGAAAGTTGTGTCGCTACAGAAAGCGTCACGGATTCACGCACACTGAAGAACGTAGGTAGCCAACGCAACGGACGTTCTACATACGGCGCTAAAAAAAGCACGCCCGCCATCGCACAAAAAGAGAGTTGAAACCCAGGATCCCACAGCAGCGCGAGCGGGTGCCACAGCGTCATCAAGACACCAGATACAAGCAGCAGATTTAGCGCAGACAAAGACGAAACAGGCCGGCCGATATGCCAAACGAGAAGCATCACGGATCCCATGATCGACGCACGCACCAGTGAAGCAGAGAGTCCAGTCAGAAACGCAAACGCTGTAATGGAAATCAGGGCCATGCCAAGAGCCACACGCCGCGGCAACGGCCCCGCAAGCAAGCCAAACAACAACGAAGCCAGGAGCGCCACATTCGAACCAGAAAGCGCAACCACATGCGTGAGACCGCTCGTTCGAAAATCAGCAGCAATATCATCAGGCATACCGCCCCGCGCACCCGTCAACAACCCCGCCGCAAACGAACCCGCAGGTTCCGGTATCAGCTTCGCTAAACGATCCTCAAACGCCGTTCGAAAGGAAAATAACACTTCCAAAACGCGCGAAGGTGGATCATGGCCAGCCACTTCGATGCGTGCCCGCGACATGATCAAGCCAATCCCGGACGAAGCAAGGTATCCAGCATAGGATCCCCCATCTTTCGCCCCAACAGTAGGATCAAACAAACGACCTTCTGCTCGAATCCGATCGCCATACAAGACACGAAACGCAGCAGGAGCCCGTATCTGCAACCGAACAGGCGCCGCATGAGACGCAGAATCTGGATCGGGAAGAATCGTCAAAAGCTGCTCATCTA
>CAYJMK010000024.1:6495-9258 GCA_964371425.1 uncultured Candidatus Saccharibacteria bacterium | reverse complement strand
CCCTCGGAGACGTTGACCTCGTTATTTCTCCTTCTTCGTATGTTTCTCCCTTAACCCTTCGGAGTGGTCGTAGTATTGCGACCAAGCGGTTCGATATCACGGCTGCCCTTGCAGATGCTTCTGATTCTGAACTTACCTTTCTCTTGCACGCTCCTGGACTCGGTCAGGTCCCTGGGGAACTTCTCTTGGAGCGTGTGACAGTCCGAGCCTATAAACAACCCTTCTCGCTCTCCCGTTTTCTTTCCCGCTAACTATGACAAGAGAATCTTTTCGGACGCTGATTGTATCGTTTCTTGGATGGGGACTTCTTTCGTATCTCTTCCTTCTTGCTGCAGATGAATTCTTAGGAGGATTTATTCGGTCTTTTTATCCGTTCACGTTACACCTCAGCTTCTTGTGTTCCGCTACTCTTCTCCTTCTATTTCTCTCCCCGGTTCCAGCTGTGCAACGCTCATGAACATTCTCCGCCGCTTCGCTGACCTTATTCTCCTTGGGCTTCTTGCTGCGCTTGCCTTCGCAGCCTATGTGCCAACCCATGCGTATGGCGCGACAAGTGGAGATAGTCCTGGCTACCTACATAATGCCGGAAGGCTGTTTCGTGGGTTGCCATTGCCATACGTCGATCCACTCGTAAAGGATGGTTTGGCGTTTTTTAAGGATACAAAGCGTGCTGAGTGGCTCGTCCCACAACACAGTTCTGTTGTGAATGCTGATGGATCGGTTGCTTCTAAATACCCGCTTGGGATTTCCTTATTGATGTCCTGGACCGCAAAGCTTGTGGGTTCTGACGAAGGATTCTATTTGGTCTCACCTTTGGCGGCCGTGGCGAATGTCTTGTTGCTCTACGTTCTGTGCCGACTCGCTTTTCGATCACTTCTTCCCCTTCGAATTGGACAGATTACAGCTTTCTGTACTGCGCTCTTCTATGGAGCAACTCCTCTTGTCTTCGACCATGTGGTTGCAGATCCACATCGGGATATTCCTGCAACCTTCTTTCTCTTGGTTTCCTTAGTGCTTCTGTTCGGAGCAAGAGCGTATGTACGTTCCTTCCGCGTCTTTGTGATGATCGCTGTTCTTTCGAGCGTTCTTCTCGCGTTTGGATTGAATGTTCGGGAAACCATGGTTGTGGCTCTTCCTGCGTTTCTTCTTCTCCTGATTTGGTCCATACGGGAACGACTCCCTTCGCTTTGGCACCCAAAAGCATTTGGCGTTGCTGCAGCCTGTGCGATTGTTGCCATCCTTACTCTCCTTCCGACGATTCTTAACTCCCAGCGCATCTCAGCTGTCCGACGTCTTGCCACCCTTCCGCATGAGACCCTTGTTTCCACACCTCTCCCGTCGGATACGGTCCTTCTCTCAAATGCAGATCATGCGCGAAGTCTTGGAATTCGTAATTTGCTTGATAACCAAGGTCGATTCCATCCTGGAGTAGGTTCACTTCTCTATAATTGGAAATCGTTGAAAGCAGGATTAAAGAGCTCTCTCTTCCTGCCTCTCGTTTTTTTCGGCATCTGTTGGGGACTTCGGCAGAGAAAGACTCGTCTTCAGACCACCGTATTATTCCTTGCTGGTTTTGGCATCTTTACCTTGTTCTCTTTCTGGGTGAATCCCTACGCGCGTTACATTCTCCCAGCCTTCCCATTTCTGTTTCTCTTCGCTGGTCTTGGGACAGCATCTTTTCTTCTATTCCTTGGAAAACACGTATCAAAACCATTAGGAATAGCCGTCGGAGTTCTCCTCCTAGGGACACTTGGATCTGTTGCACTCCCTTCCTTGGTCGATGCGGTACGTGCAGACAATGTTGTCTCGGCTAGTAATCGACCTACATCACGTACCGACTTGGAAACAGTGAAGCGTCTTTCTACGGATGTGCCAGGTGCGCCCGATAAGCGCGTTCTTCTTGTTGCTGGGAAATTTAGGACAGGCGTCCCGGAATATATTGAAACACACGCACATGGGCTTCGTGCAGTTCCATTCCCGAGCACCATTTCTGTCTCCACACGCCTTCTTTTCTCTTATATCGATCATCTCCTTGATCAAGGCTATGCGGTTTCTCTCTGGTCCGACGGATCCGATGCGTCTGAGATTTCTCCTCTCCTAGACGCCTTTCCATCCCAGCTCGTTGGTTTGTACGCGTTCACCTTCGACCGCCAGATAAGGATCCATAAACTTGCCCCCCGTACGGAAGTACCAAACGGTTCCTGACTCTTTCTTCTATATCTCTGGCTCTCCCGACAGAGATGTTGTTCTGGATCTCCGCAGCTTCCACGCTCCCCATACCAATTTCGGCACGAGGATAATCCCTCCCCACACCAGATACACCCATAAAACCCAGAGTGGCTTCCCAAGCAAGAGGAAGAGAATGAGAACGGCATACCTCTCCGAAACCCCGAAGAAAACCGAATACTTGAGACATTTCCACAACCGCTCCCATCCTGTCGGCTTTGTTTTCGCCTTCTTCGTCTCCGTGGCGTCGTACGTTGCACCTAATCTCTCGCGGATAAAAACGTCGTAGTGTCTCAAGGAAAGCACTGTCACCACGCCTGCTGCTAGAAAGGGACCACGTAGCTCGTCGTTCAGGATATCTCCGAAACCAATGACGAAGATGCAGATGAAATCTTTCACTCGGTCTGAGAGCATGTCGAACCAGGCTCCAAACAAAGATCCTTTATTCGTTGAACGTGCGAGCTGACCGTCGACGACGTCACATAAAAGTGAAAGAAAGAAGAGCGCTGCGGCCAAGACGTACCCACCAGTCCAAAT
>CAYJMK010000024.1:5291-6485 GCA_964371425.1 uncultured Candidatus Saccharibacteria bacterium | reverse complement strand
GGAGAGTAGGGTGAAGAAGTTCGGCGTGAGTCCGAGGCGTGTTGCTGCCCAAACAACAAACGGCGAAAGACGGCTCACGGTGTAGGTCGCGAAGACACCGTCAACACTTTTCACGGATTCTCGGCATTGCGCCAACGTGAGAGCTGTTGTTACGCGCTTCTGGTTTGGAAGAACGGGTGTCTCTTTTGCCATAGGATCATGATCACGCAGTCGAACCACGCCAACCTAGCAGCTCCTCAACCACCAAGCAACGCGTGATATGCTTCTGTCTATGCGCGTCTTGTTTCTCACACGAAAATTCCCGCCGAAGATGGGTGGTATGGAGACGCTGAGTGCCGGTCTGGCCAAGCATCTTCCCTCTGTCGCGACGGTGCAAACACGAGCCTGGGGTGGATCACAGCGTTGGCTTCCTGCCGTCTTTGCCTGGTTTACCGTAAGCCTTTTTTCGCATGCCGGTAAAACGGATGTTGTCCTCTTGGGCGATGCTGTTCTTGCCCCTCTTGGCTGGCTTGCAAAACGATTCTTAGGAAAGCGGGTTATCTGCTTGTTGCACGGACTCGACCTGACGTATCAGCATCCTCTTTATCGATTTTTGCGGAAAACATTTTCCTACGGTTTCGATGCGTACGTTTGTAACAGTCGCGCTACGGAAGCGGAGGCGCGACGACAGGGTTATCGAAATGTGCACGTGATTCACCCCGGGATCGATCCGGTTGCCCAACGAGCACAGAGTGAGGCTCGTCGACTTCTTCTTCCGTTGGTTAAGCATCGCCCCCCAGAGCACGCATTCTGGATTGGGTTTTTAGGTCGAGCCTCAGAGCGAAAAGGTCTTCCTTGGTTTATACAACATGTCTTCCCGACACTTCCAGAGCACGTCCATTTATTTATCGCTGGCAGCACCCCAGAAGCGGATGTCCTTTCATGGCTCCCTTCCCCTGCTCTCCTTTCACGTGTCCATGTTTTTGGACGCATTCCGGATGACGTGCGCGCCCTTTTTCTTCCTGCTTTAGATCTGTTCTTGATGCCGAATGTTGATAAACCAGGAGATCAAGAAGGGTTCGGCATCGCCGCGATCGAAGCGAGCGCGGCAGGAACTCCGGTTTTAGCAGCCGAGTTTGAAGGGGTTGCAGATGCTGTCCTCCACGGTCGGACTGGCTGGCTGGCAGGTACTCCATCGCGATGGCCGGCAGTCCC
>CAYJMK010000024.1:0-5281 GCA_964371425.1 uncultured Candidatus Saccharibacteria bacterium | reverse complement strand
AAGCGTTTTCGGAAGCCATTCGAGGTTTTGCCTCCCCTTCGCGATATGCCGAGCTCAACGCGGTTCGCCTTATCTGCGAACACGAAACGATTGCTGCCTTTGGCTGGGAACATCAAATTGAGGAATACGGCGATCTTCTTGCCGGACTTCGAACTACTGATCCTGTGATCCAACGAGCGTAGCGCGTGGAGGAGAAATAACGTCTTGTTCTTTTAGTTTTTTACGTTGGACTTTTGAGAGTTTACACTCTGAGAAAATAATACGTTGTCGGGCTTTCTTGTCCAAGCGATACACGCTCACAAAAGAACCATCCGCAGAGATATCTTCTCCAAAATACCGGACACATTGACGTATCTCTCTTGAGAGATGCTGGACAGGGACATCAGGCCAGGAAACAAATGTGGGGCGAACGTCCTTGATCTGTAAGATAAACATATCGACGGTTGAGTCACTAGGAAGAGAGGTTAGTGCTTCTGATCGAACATTCGCCTGGTCCAAATAGAATTCTTTAGGTGCTCGAATAAGAACCCTGTGTTCTGCATCTGCTTCTTTGGCAAATGATTGATACCCCGTCCTATACGAAGATCGGTCTTTTGAAACGGGGAGATCTGCGCGTGCAGTTCCCATGAATGGAAACAGAGAAGGAATACCTGGAAGCGCGAACCGAATACTCGATAGGGTTACAAGAACAAGGAGCATTGTCGTCAACATTCTACGGACTACTCTCCCTTGTACATATTTCTGGATGCCTTTCAGCAGCACATCGAGTCCAACCCCCGCCACAATCATGAGAAGAGGGAGGAAGTGAAGAACGTATCGAGCAACGACATACCGTGTTGTTGCGAAGGCAAATCCGGCAATCCCTGCAACGGGGATGATCCAGGCTGCGGCTAAGAGAACCGAAGTCTCCGATGTTGTTCGCTTTCGCAACACCTGCCACACAGAAGCACCGATTCCGATGGCAACAAGTGCTAGCAGAATCCATGCAAATGGTGCCCCTTCGCTCAGAAAGGACCAATACTCCCATGCGGCGGTTTTCCGCAAACGAAACTCTCCGTACCGCATCAATCCACGTACAGCTAAAAGGGTTATTCCGGCAAGACTTCCTACGATCCCAATCACGCCGATCACTCGCTGCCAAGATCGTCGTCCAAAGCTGTATTTCAATCCAAAGAGCAATGCGACTCCTACCAACCCAGGAAACATCGCAATAGAGATCAGGTGGAGATGCATCGATACTGCGTAGAGACCCATCCCGCTTATAACCCAGACCATTCCCTTCACTTTTTCATGAATGCGTCTTTGATTTTTCCAGAGCAATAGGCCGCGCAAGAAGACCAAGATACTGACTGGAAAAACAAAGGCAAGCATGGAATACATGCGAACAGTCCGTGACCAATGAATGAATTCTGGATGAAACGTTATGAGCAGACCTGTGAATGTTGCTGCGGCAATAGACCGTGTAAGCGTAAACGTCGTTAGAAAGACCATGAGTACAGTCATTCCTCCCCAGAAGACAGACGGAATGCGCGCGGCTGTTTCTGACGTTCCTAATACTTGGAATGATCCCGCTACCTGCAACGTTGTAAGGCGAGATCGTAGATATTCCGTTGGATCTTTTCCTACAACATGAAGAGGTTCTCCCTTGAGAAAATTCCATTTATAGAAGTGACCTGTCTTTAAAAAGCCGGTCGCAGCACGGACGTGATTATATTCGTCACCGTAGAAATCTGCCTCGCCTAGGCGAGCGGTGCGTGTCCACACTGCGAAGCCTAGAATAACAACAAGAAGACACCAACCCAGCCATCCGAGCTGTTTTCTGGTCGCTCCGATCTCTCTGTTCCTGTTCGTGTTCTTTTTTTGCTTCCGTACGGTCTGATTCCGTAAGGAGCGTATTGTTGATGACAACATAACCCGCCCATCCTAGCGCTTTTTTGAAGCGAGGACAGCTTGAGACAAATATCGGTCCATTTCGTCGCTCCAAGAGGGCAATGTTGGATGGGTACTCTTTTTTTGTGCACACAAAGCGGAGACAATAGCTTCTGCAAGACTGTTAGGCGTGTTCTCTGTTGCGAACCACGGATGAGATGCTCCGAGAATCGATTCAAGATGAACGGATCGATAGGCAGCCACCCGTAAACCTGCAACAAGATAATTGAGTACTTTTGCGCTCGATTCGTGACTTGTGTTCTTTTTTGGTTCTACTCCAACGTCTGCAGCACACACATAGAGAGCGAGGTTTTCGTACGGAACACGACCTGTAAATAGGATTGCGGATAACGGAATACCCATGCGCCCAGCCATTTTCTGATAGGTTTCTGTGTTTGGATATCCCACAATAAGAAAAAAGGCCTCTGGCACCTGTTTCAAAACGTGCACACACGCTTGGAGAAAGTCTTCTATCCCTTTGTATGGAAGTAAGCTCCCTGCATACAGCACAACCCTTGCTGTTGCAGGAATGGATAGTTGCCTTCTTGCCGCGACTGTATCTCCTTCTTTCAACGCCATGTGCATCGGTGCATCATTAACGACCATGATGCCTGTTTTTCTGTATTGCATGTAGACCTTTCTGAGTGGTTCTGAGCTCGTCACAACAAGATCTGCAGATCGCATGAGCCACATCTCAACTTTTTTTGTCATCCACGCCAACATGGTTTTTTTTGACAAAACATTCGTCGCTGCAAGTTCTTCTGTGACTTCCCCTTGGCTGTCAAAAACAAGTATTGCCTTTGAGCGCGTGATCTTTTTTGCGATCAGACCTATCGCGATTCCTTCCTGAAGATGTGCATGCACAACATCGGGTAGAAATCGTCGCATTTCCTTCACAACAACGAAAAGGAGTTGTAGGTCCAGGAGAGGTTTCATCCAATGCCACCCAGCATCCTGTTTATTGTAGGTGCGGAATCGTGTTCTGACCCGTACCAGTTTTGCATTGCGTGGAATGACATCTCGTCCAATGTGGTACGTGCAAATTTTGACGCGATGCCCCAGCTTTATGAGTGCATTCGTCTCTTCATAGATGCGAATGTGGCACCCTCTATCACTAAAATAGGGTGTTGGCGCAATCACAAGCACCTTCTTTTGGTTCGACTCAACCTGTCGTACCTTGTTCATTTCCTGACAACAGAACGAACTTTGTAGGCGCGCTCCCCCGTAGAAGAATAATATGTCTTTGTTCCAATGTCGGCGACGATGCCAAACATGAACGATTGTAATCCGGCAATAAGGAACACAAAACCGAATAGTGGCCAGATCTTCTCTGAGAGAGAAACTCTGTAGATGAGGCGCAAAAACAGCAAGAGAATGAGGGTGATACTTCCTATACTTGTTAAGAAAATCCCGATCAAGCCGAAGATGTGCATTGGTCTGTCTTGGTATTTTCTCCAAAACCACATGTTGATCATGTCGATAAATCCTTTGGCAACACGCTTCCAATTGTATTTTGTTTTCCCATGTTTCCGTGGATTGTGTTTCACAACAACCTCGCCAGCGCGAAAACCTCTCCAGCGCAGCAGTGCGGGGATGAAACGGTGCATGTCTCCTTGAAGCACAAAACCCTCGAAACATTCTCTTTTGTAGGCTCGGAGAGAACACCCTGCATCGTGCACCCCATCTTTCACGAGAACAGATCGCAACACTCTTGCTCCGGAAGAAATCCATCGTTTTAAGAGCGGATCTTGACGATGCTTCCTCCACCCACAAATAAAGTCTTTCTGATTCCAGTTTTGTACGAGCGTGTTAACGACGCGTGGGATTTCGGCGGGAGGATTCTGAAGATCTCCATCGAGCGTCACCACGATCTCTCCTTTTGATTCCTGAATCCCCGCATCAAATGCTGCAGACTGACCACAGTTTCTTCTTAATGTGATCATGGTTGCGCCGCTCAGGGTACGGAGAACGTCGTCTGTACCGTCTGTACTCCCGTCGTCGACGTAGATTAATTCCCCTCCCCCCGGCAACGCTCGTACGACGTTTAGAAGCTTCTGATGGAGCTCAGGAATGTTTTCTTTTTCGTTGTAGAACGGCACGAGGATGGAGACTCTTGGCATCGTCATTTTCTGTAATACGTTTTGAGCTTAGCGACACTTTTCCCCTTGTACAAGCCTCATTTTGCTCTTTATCTTATTCGAGGTACGGCTGTTACTGGATGAAAGAGCACCCGCAGAACGGCTAATCGCTTCTTCGCTTCTTCTTTGTTGATGCGTTTGAGGAGCAGCAGCAAAGGTGTTGGGAGGGTTAACGGGAGGTAGACACACAGAAAAAAGATCCGTAGAAAAACCGCTTGGGCCGGATGACCGTGTTTTTTAAAATAGAGCAGTGCAGAACGTGTGTATTCGGGTGCCGTGCCAAAGATCCCCATTTTTTTGATACTGAGTCCTTTGTGATGCACAATGGCGATCTTCGTGAGGCATCGAATGCGCTTCCCCGATTTCCAGATTCTTGTTGCAAGATCTACATCGTTAAAGAAAAGGGGAAACTGATCTGCATCGAACACATCTCCCCGCACATCTTCAGAACGAATCATGAGATTCGCTCCTGCAGGTTGCTCTACGTCAAAATCTGTTTCGTACGTTTTATCTTGATACAGATAGGCTTTGAGAAACGGTCTGAGCCAGTGAAAAGGTTTGCGCTTGCTTAGAATAATGAGTGGCACGAGATGTGCTTTCAGAAAGCGACGATGGAAATATTGCGTACTTCCATCGAGATTGAGCAGTTTTGTGGTGACGGCTCCGTAGGCTGGATGTGCGTCAAGAAACGTTGCCATGATGCTGAGTACCTGTTTTGGCACCACCGTGTCCGAATTCAGCAAAAGCATGTATTTCCCTTTTGTGAAGCGAGCTGCTTGATTCACCCCACCTGCGAATCCGAGATTTTTTTGATTGAAGACGACACGTGCATGAGGGAACTGTGACGACGTAATGAGCGATTGAATCATCTCGACACTCCCATCCTCGGATCCATTTTCGATCACGATGAGTTCATAAGGAACCCCCTGATCTTGCTGCAGGATTGATAAGAGACAGGCTCTTGTCTCATTTTTAGAATTCCAAGAAAGGACAACGACACTCACCACAGGGATGTGCTCTCTCTGTTGTTTCAACGACATAGAAGAACCGTGTGTCTGTTCGTTATGAAGAGGGATAGGACTGATAGGAACCCTACCTATCTCTGACCGATAAAAAAAGGCCCCGCGTGTGCGGGGCTGGACTCTCTCCTGTGCGGACCCTCCGAACGTCTACCGGACGACAACCCAGTAGATGTAACCGTGGAACTCGCGTCC
>CAYJMK010000023.1:3710-9324 GCA_964371425.1 uncultured Candidatus Saccharibacteria bacterium | reverse complement strand
CATCTTGCCAAAAGCGAACGCAACACGCGCCAAAAAGATTCAGGTGAAAGGCGCGTAGATTTGAAGAGTCCCACACGCTCAACCGCTTCCCTCGGGAGGCGGTTTTTGTTTGCGTGGATCTCTTTACAGCGCAGGAACAGGATCTGAAAGACGTGTCGTGTACACAAAAACACCATCAGCCTCAAACACAGGTTCCAAAGGAAACGCACGACGTGTGACAACAAAATCCACTCCTTGCGAACGGAGAAAATCAACATCGTCGATCCGAACATTCAAGATGTTGCGATGAGAAAGAACAACACCATGGTCGTTGAAGAGCTGATAAACGGATTCAGGATAGGCAGAATCGTATCCAAACAATGATCGAATAGCATAGAGCGCATAAAGATTTAACGGAGAAAGTTCGGAGTAAATCAGCGGCTGATGAATCGATTGATGTTGGAGATAGTCGACATAGGCTGGAGGATGTAAAAGCGGTGTGGACTGTTGCTGTGGAACTAAATTCCGTACAGCAAGGTGTTGATCCACTAGAGCAAAACCAATCAACACCAACAGCATCATCTGCACACGCAAACCTCTCTGAACCGTAAAGAAAGGCTTTTGGAAGAGAGGGTGTTGAAAGAGAACATGCAACGCGTGAACAGCGAGAATAATCAAAGCCGTACTCACTAAAAAGAGAGCACGAACCGTCGGAAAACGTTGTAAGAAGGGAAAGAGACCATATAAACCCGCAACAGACTGAGGAACCATCATGTACAAAAAACTGACACCAATCAGGACGAACCAAAAAACGTGTCCCTTCAAAACACGTTTCGGCATCAACACAAGCCCCATGACAAGCCCCAACAGGGGTAAAAGACCGATATAGCCAAAGGTTTCGATCAGATTCAACGGTCCATGAAAGGTATGAGCATCGCCCCAGACAAAAGGCGCAAAAAATTGGAGAAGATTCTTAGGTGAATAAGCACTCGTGTCCGTCAACGTAGATCGATGACTCAGGGGAAGGGCCGCCAAGAAGGGCGAGACCACAAGCCATGTTGTACCAGCAAGAAGGAAGAAACAGAAAAGAAGAAGAACACCGTCTTTCCTATGCAACGGTTTAGTGTGCCTTGTGATCCATAGACGAAAAACGCCATACGCAAGAGATGCGACGCACACATACGCATAGATCTGAAGGTGCCCGCTCGTGACCGCAAACACATGTGCAAGAAACAACACGCCGAGCCACCGACGAGCATGCGTCTGTGCAAATCGCTCTATCCCCCACAAAAAGAACGGAAAGGTGGCAAGCACGCCAGCAATCGTTCCCCAAGATGTCCACGCCATAAACGGTCCTGAGAGCTGAAACAGGACCGCTCCGAGCAGAGCAAGAAGGAACCGATGCCCCCGCGCACGTAAAAAGAGAAACAAGCCAGCCCCACCCGCAAAAAAGAAGAAAACGACTTTGAACGAAAAAAACGCAAGTGAGGAAGAAAAAAACGGAATCAGCAGATTCAGCGGCGAAAAAACCGGCGCCTGTCCGGTCGTTGCTAGATCCATCCCGCCAAACACATATGGATTGTCTCGAAGAGGTCGTCCTGCATGCACATTCTGGTAGATGATGTCGGAGTACGGATACGCCTGAACGACCGCATCCCGAATCCAAGGATTCACACCTTCACGTGGAAGATCCAGGAGATAATCCGTCACCAAATCTGTTGGAAGAGGAACACGACCCAGAAACAGCGTAGGAGAAAAAAACACGATTGTATGCAAAACAAGAAGAATCAGTCCTACAACGTTTGTATGACGACGGAGTCGTTCACTCAGATGCGTAAAAAAACTCAACATGGTTTAAAACAAACCTTCAATAAGACGATCAAAGCAGAAAACATGACAGAAAAACAGAGAAAAAAAGACCGCCCGGACAGCCAGACGGCACATGCATCAGAAACGGAACTTCGCGTAGAACGCAGCGCCATCCTCCATCGGGATGATCCCGGCCGGCGGCTCGCTATTCAGAGAACCGCTTTTGGAACCACCGAAGATGGGCTCCCAGAAGAACAGTCCCGCACCTACGACGGCGAGTCCGCCCCCAGCGATAGCCCCCGACAGACCAACGGCTTGGCGATCTTTCCCCTCTCGAAAGAGGTCGTTGGCTTCATCGTAGGTAAAACGCTTATCCTGGGATTCTTCGATCTGGTTCGCACCAGTGAGCAACAGATACCCACCAGCACTACCCACCAGAACTCCAAACCCTCCCAAGATGACCCCGGCCTTTCGCCCCAAAGGAAGCTGTTGCCACCAGTTCGGCTGGTTCGCCTGGGCGGTGTCGTCCACTTTCAGTGCAGCGGCCGGTGCCGCGGACCGTGGAAGCGGGCGAACATTCCGGACAACAATCATAGGACTCATGCCCGTGGAGATATCGGTCTCCAGAACGGAGTTGTCCGGGTTCAGACGACGAATCGCCACGCTGGTGACCCCAGGCAGCAGCAAAGGATGCTCCGGGTTGAGCGACCGCTTGTGCCGCTTGTCGATAAGCACATAGCCGTCCTTATTGTTCGCGTGTGGATCAACCAGCAGCAGAATCCCGCGATCGGGCGGAAGCCGTGCAGGATTCGGCAACTTCTTCTCAAGCCGCGCAATCTCCACGCAGGCGTAGTCCAGGACCGCACGCAGCCCAGCTGTGAGCTCGGGTTGCGCGTCGGCCTCGATCACCGTGGTGAAGACCAGAGGATCCTCCTTCCCCTGCAGCGCATAGACATGTGCCTCGAACGTCCAGCGCGGAGGCGCGCCGCCGAGAATGACGGCCACCGCGTACGGCACGTCATTCATGTCGATGCTCTGTGTGACGCACCGATCAGAGAACGTCGTAGGTGGAGGCCCATGCTCATCCGTTCGACAGCGGGACAAAAGCAACGACAGTGAAGTGTAGACCCCACGCGATTGCAAGCTGAACTCCCGCAGCCCGAACGCTTGAATAACACTCTGCAGCGGGACACGAATACCGTCCCAGAGCTTCTCAGCAATCGGGTCCGGCAGATCGGAGATGATCATCGCCCGGGCGATAAACCCCTCCGCACTCGTGACCGCGCGTGCTGACTGGACAGCGCCGGAGGACAGAACAAACGCCAGAACCAGCACGAACCGCAGAGAAACGCGATGCGCCATGGCGCACCTCCTTAGTTATGTGTTGAAGAAGCAGGCAAGACGAAGAACTTCGCACAATACCTAAATTCAGTCAGAATGCAAGTAATCTTGACAACCCATTGTTTGGAGGTAGCGTGGGGTTAGCACTCGGGATGATAGAGTGCTAATGCAAACCAAACATGCTCCCCTATGCCAAACGACGCTAAGAATCAGAGCCAGAACCCAACGCGCCTCTGTCAGGCCTGTGGCCAACGCCCCGCCACCATTAAGCTGCGCGAAGTCATCAACGGCCAGCCTCATGAAATGGCCATTTGCTACCAATGCGCCACCGAGCGTTCCGTCTTTGGCTCCGGCTTCCCCATGGGTATGTTCGAGTCGTTTTTCTCTCCGCAATTCCGTCAGCAACTCAGCCAAGGTCAAGGTCAAGGTCAAAACATGAACGGTCGCCCAGAGCGTGTTAACATATTGGAACACTTCTCCGATCGCGCAAAAGCGGTTTTGGAAGCAGCCGCAAACGCCGCGGTCGATTTCAAATCGCGTTACATCGATACCGAACACTTACTTATCGGTCTCACAGAAGAAGAGGAGGTGGCGCAAAAACTCTTCAAAGAACTCGGCGTCAATCACGAAGAACTCGCGGCTTACATTGAAGAAAACGTGATTGAAGGCACCACAGACGTCGAAAGCCCAGACATTTCCGCGCGCGCCAAACGCGCCCTCGAGCTCGCCTTCTACGCCTCACGCGAACTAGGACACAGTTACGTTGGATCGGAACACATTCTCCTGGGCTTGATTGGCGAAGGTGAAGGGATGGCCGCACAAATTCTAACGAAAGTCGGCATCGACCACGAAAACGGCCGCCGGAAAGTGCTCGAACTCATTGGAAAAGGCACTGGAACACCCGGATCCACAAAGAAATCGTCTACGCCAACGCTGGATAAATTCTCGACCGATCTCACAGAAGAGGCTCGTAACGGGCGCCTCGACCCCGTGATTGGTCGTGCAGATGAAATCGCGCGCGTCATTCAAGTGCTCTCGCGACGCCGAAAAAATAATCCTGTCTTGATTGGCGAACCTGGCGTGGGTAAAACCGCGATTGCAGAAGGGCTCGCCTCGCGCGTGGTCGACGGCAACGTCCCAGAAATCCTGAAAGACAAGCGCGTGCTCATGCTCGATCTCTCGGGGATTGTGGCCGGGACCAAGTACCGCGGCGACTTTGAAAAGCGCCTCAAGAAAATTTTGGAAGAAGTAAAAGCAGCTTCGAAAAGCGTCATCCTCTTTATTGATGAACTGCACACCGTGGTGGGAGCAGGCGCCACAGAAGGCATGATGGATGCGGCAAATATCTTGAAGCCGGCACTCGCCCGTGGAGATTTACAGGCGATTGGAGCTACAACGCTGAGCGAATACCGCAAGCACATCGAAAAAGATGCGGCATTAGAGCGCCGTTTTCAGCCTGTGTTGGTCAATGAGCCCTCCGTCGAAGTCACCATCGAAATCCTGCGCGGCCTCCGCGACAAATACGAAGCGCATCACAAAGTAAAGATTTCAGACGAAGCGGTCCTCGCCGCTGCATCACTCGCCGACCGCTACATCGCCGACCGTTTCCTGCCAGATAAAGCGATCGACCTTATCGATGAAGCCGCAGCAAAAGTCCGCATTGCGTCGTCGATCTCGCCGGAAAAGTTGAGCGAACTCGAGAATCGTTTGAAACGTCTCTCTTCTGAGCGGGAAGCAGCGGAAACCGCACGGAATAAGAAAAAGCTCCTCTCGATCGACAAAGACATTGCGGACATGCAGAAAGAAAAGGAAGTGATCGAAGCGGGTTGGCGCAAAGCGCGCGGCACCAGCGAAATCATGGTGACCACCAAAGACATTGAAGAAATTGTTGAGAAGTGGACCGGTATTCCCGTGCAAGAATTGGGCGAAGAAGAAGTCGCCAAACTCCTCAAGCTCGAAGATCACCTTCACGAGCGGATTATCGGTCAAGAAGAAGCTGTGAAAGCCGTTTCAGAAGCGATTCGTCGAGGTCGTGCTGGTTTGAAAAACCCACACCGGCCGATTGGATCGTTTATTTTCCTGGGACCAACAGGCGTTGGAAAAACGGAGCTCGCCAAAGCACTCGCGCACCTGATTTTCGGTGACCAAGAAGCCATGATTCGCGTCGATATGTCCGAATTCATGGAACGTCACACCGTTTCCAAACTCATCGGTTCCCCTCCTGGTTATGTCGGGCACGAAGAAGGTGGACAGATGACGGAGAAAGTCCGCCGCAAGCCCTACTCTGTAATCTTGCTCGACGAAATCGAGAAAGCGCACCCAGATGTGTTCAATGTGTTGTTGCAAATCTTGGAAGACGGCCGCCTGACGGATGCAAAAGGCCGCGTCGTGGACTTCAAAAACACGGTGATTATTGCTACCTCAAACATTGGCGCAGAACGCATTCAGAGCGCTGCCAGCCGACGCATGGGATTTGACACGATTA
>CAYJMK010000023.1:0-3700 GCA_964371425.1 uncultured Candidatus Saccharibacteria bacterium | reverse complement strand
GAAAGAAGGGAAAAGCAGGCGCGCTCTTCGATGGAAACGGCCTCAAGCACGACCTGATGGCGGATCTCAAAAAAGCGTTCCGTCCGGAGTTCCTGAACCGCATCGACGAAGTGATTGTCTTCCACGCCCTCGACGAAAAACAGATTCGGCAGATTGTCGACATCATGTTGAACGAACTCAACTTGCTCCTGAAAGGCCAGAATGTGCGTTTAGAAGTTTCTGCGCGGGCAAAACAACTCTTGGTCAAAAAAGGCTATGATCCAGCCTTCGGTGCTCGCCCACTGCGCCGCGTCATTCAGAAAGAGCTGGAAAACCCGCTCTCTGAGGCTTTGTTAGAAGGCCGCTTCAAAGAAGGCGACACCGTTGTGGTAGATACAGAAACGGAAATCGGACAGAAGTTTACGTTCACAAAGAAGGAATCACGAAAGAAATCGCAGAAGGAAACAGCTGCAGCCTAGAAAAAACAGCAGCGACATAAAAAACGGGCCCGAGCCCACAAACAGATAAGCAAAAACCCAGAACGGCAAAGGACAAAGGGTCTAAGGGCTAAGAAATCCCTAAGAACCTTAGCTCTAAGGCCTAACTTGCGAAGAGGACAGCCGGGTCCTGGTCATTGAACTCGAAGGCGAGAGCGAAGTAGAGCCAGCGCCACTGACCGTCGCGCCAGTACAGGTACCGGACGCACAAGCGGCCATCGGAGAGGCGATAGACCGTCCAGAAGTTGATGTAGCGCGCATTACCCTGCTCATCCACCTTCCACTCCTCTGGAACGAGTTCTGGATTGGCTAACAGATAATCCAACACATTTGCGGGCAGGAGAGACTTTTCGGAGAGCCGCTTGGCAAGCTCCGTCCCCACCACGCTGCCTGTCTTCTGGTCTTCGTCGAGGTAGAACTGGATCTTTGCCGGATCGAAATTGACCTCTCCCTTCACCAGGCCCGGCAGCTGATCCTCCGGATTGAGAGACCAACCATCTGGCAGATACGGCGGAGCATCGCAGTCGATTGGATGCTGGAGTTCTGTTTTACGTTCTATGCCTATGCGGTGTTCTAGATCCGTACAGTCAGGCAATCCACACAGCGGACATCCAACCAAACGATCGCCTTTTGTGGGCTGACCGAACGTATTGAAGTCAGAGGGAGATGGACGGAAGGATTCACGGGAATACATATGGTTCGTAAGTGTAGCACATGCTTCTTCTCTTGAATTCGACAAGGAACCTTATCAAAACGAGACAAGAGAAAAATATGCTTGCGAGGAACAGCGAGGACGCCTACACTCCCCTGTTCTTCACTCCTGTCCATGCGTCCACTCCGCGTCATGCTCGACCGATTCGATAACGGCAAGGCCATCTTCCTCACGCAGGAAGGGCAGCAGCTTGTCTGGGATCGCTATGACCTCCCGGAAGACATCCAAGAGGGAAAGATTTACTTTGTGCATTTCTCAAACGAAGCGGAACCAGTCGTGACAGCAGAAAAAGACACCACTACACAAGAAAAAACGAGTGTCCCCACAGAAAAAACTGCCGCAAAGCCCATCGTCTCAGAAATCGCCCCTGAACCAGCTCCCCTCCCAGACCCCCAAGCCGACGAGCGCCGCAAACTCGCCCGCACCATTCTTGAAGAAATCCTCAACGGCTCCACACCGTCCTAGTCCCCCGTCTTTTTACACCTGGGTCCCTCGTCTTTTTACACCAGCAGAGCCGTTGCGCGAGTAAAAGATGTGCTTGGATTGATGGAAGATCTCGTTCTAGCTAAACAAAGAACCCCTTCTGTGAACTGTCGCGCTTTAGCCGCGACGAACAGAAGGGGTTCTTTGTTTAGCTAGAACTTTCGTGTTCAATACGAATACGCTTTTTGTTCTCGCACAACGAAAAACGCGCCAGATAACTGTAGACAGAGAAGCAAACATAGGAGCAGCAGAGCCGAAGCCCTAACAACCCTACGAACCTGCTTCTCGGGGACGTCTACAGTGAACTGACGCGTTTTTCTCTTCGGATGGAGAGTGCACGTCCGCATCCCCGAGATCGGGAACAAGACGCTACACCTTAGCCAAAACAATCGTTCATGTCAAGCCCTGCCAGAAAGCCCTTCTTCGTGGTACACTTGCATCGCACACAGAAGTGAGATGTTTTGGCTTAGGAAAGGCAAAATGATTGAACGCCAGGACCCAGAACGCCTCGTCACGCCTATCAGCCTCCCTGAAGAGAAAGAGGGAGAAGTTTCGTTACGCCCACAAAAGCTCGAGGAGTTTATTGGACAAGAACAAATCAAAGAAAACCTGCGCATTTTGTTAGAGGCAGCACACAAACGCGGCGAACCCGCAGACCACATTCTCTTCTCCGGCCCACCCGGACTCGGAAAAACAACCCTCGCAAATATCGTTGCGAAAGAACTTGGCGTGAACATTCGCGTCACTTCCGGACCCGCCATTGAACGTGCAGGAGATTTAGGCGCACTCCTTACCGGACTAGCCGACAACGACATTTTATTTATCGACGAGATCCACCGACTCCCACGGATTGTGGAAGAAGTCCTTTACCCCGCCATGGAAGACCGCGCGCTCGATATTGTGCTTGGTAAAGGCCCCGGAGCACGTTCACTCAGACTCGACCTCCCCAAATTCACGATCATTGGTGCTACCACACGCACGGGCCTCCTCTCTTCCCCACTCCGAGATCGTTTTGGTGCCTCCTTCCGCCTCAGTTTCTACGAAGAAAGCGATATCCGAAAAATTCTGAATCGTTCCTGCACCATTCTGAACATGGAAGCAGAAGCAGAGGGCCTCGCAGAAATCGCCCGCCGCGCACGCAGAACGCCACGTATTGCAAACCGACTCCTCAGACGTGTCCGGGATTACGCAGAAGTGCGTAGTGACGGAAAAATAAGTGCAGCAACAGCAAAAGAAGCGCTCAACCGCCTCGACGTGGATGCACTTGGTCTGGACGCGCTCGACCGAGAGCTCCTCACACACTTGATCGAAAAACACGCTGGCCAACCGGTAGGTCTCCAAACGCTTGCCGCGACGCTTTCGGAAGAAGAAGATACACTCTCAGAAGTTGTCGAACCGTACCTGCTCGCCATTGGCTTCTTGCGCCGCACTCCACGCGGTCGTGTCCCAACCCGCCTAGCAGCCAAACATCTCGGCCTCGAAACACATCTTCCAGCAAATATCGAAGTAGGAATCGTATGAGTCTGTCGATCATTCTGGCCATCTACGCCGTCCTTGCGGGCATTCTGCTCGTGATTTCTTTAGTCGTGCTCGGATTCACGTGGCGATTCCGGTATCTGGGTCCAGCCACCTACCCCATCATCGCTCTCTTCATCACGGCTGTTATAGTGAATATTCTTCTTGTGACCTGGTATATCCTGCGAACAGATTGGACGTACGCAATTGGTTTCGATTTGAGCTTCTAACTATGCCTCTCGATACCGTTGCGGCCGATCGCATCAAACGCGCACATCTCCTTAAGCGCTTCGGATACAAAATGAAATTCCCCGGCCAACATGCCGGAGAAGAAACAATTTTGACCATCCGCCGCACTATTTTCGCGTTTCTCGGAGAGATGTTTACGATTGCGGGCGCCGTTATTCTTCCAATCGGTATCTATTTCTTGCTGAGATTCTACGTCCCAGACCTCCTCGATCCGCCAAACAGTCAGATTTTAGTACTCGTTCTATCTCTCTACACGTTGTTCTGC
>CAYJMK010000022.1:7901-9459 GCA_964371425.1 uncultured Candidatus Saccharibacteria bacterium | reverse complement strand
TTGATCCCTTCCATGCTGCGTATCCAGCAGAACCGGCAACCAGGACAGCCAGGAGCAGCGCGACTGCGATGAGCGTTGTGTGGCGTTTCATAGATTTCGGGTGATGGGGATCCAGGAGGTCTCTCGTGATGGAAGTATACCTTCTTTTCTACAGATCGATCGGATTCGATGCTGTACGTCTAGGCGACAGCGAGGTTCGAAAATCCCGCACCTCAGTTCCAACATCGTTCACGACTTGGAGAAGGGTGATGTTAGGAGGAAACAATAGTATCTTGAAGGTGGGGGAGATGATTCATACTTGTTCTCACTGTTTCGATTCTTGAGATGCCTACCTCCTCAACCAAACTCATCATTCTTCGTGGGAATTCGGGCTCTGGGAAGAGTTCTGTCGCTCAGGCAGTGCGTGCAAAGGCGAGCGGCAAAATTGCTCTCATCGAACAGGATTATTTGCGTCGGATTGTCTTAGAAGAGAGAGAAACCGCGGGTGCTGACAATATTGAGTTCATCCGGAAGATGGTGGAATTTTCGCTCGCGCGTGGCTACCACGTGATTCTGGAAGGTATTCTTGCCTCGCAGCGTTACAGCACCATGCTTAAGGAACTGATCACAATGTGTCCTGATCACTATGTTTATTATTTTGATGTCTCGTTTGAAGAGACGCTGCGGCGGCACGCGACAAAATCCAATGCGAATAAGTTTGGCGAAAAAGAAATGAGGAATTGGTACAAGGAGCGGGATCTCCTCGGAGTTGATAACGAGCAGATCATTCCCGAAACGTCTTCTCTGCAGCAGTCGGTCGCGAGCATTCTTCAAGAGACGCACTTGTTCGTTTTGACCGGAGTTTCGTAGTTTCTCGTATGGTCTTGCATGTGATCTTCATCTTCGTCATGATTTGAAAACCACAAAGAACCGATGGAAAACCTGACGCATACATTCATTCGTGCAAACCAAGACATCCGTGTTTTGTGTATCTCGCACAGTCTGATGATCGGTGGTGCAGAAAAAAGTCTCTTTTTTCTTGCAAAAGGGCTCAAAGAGCGCGGCATGGACGTTTGTATTCTCGCGCCAGCGACAGGTCCTATCTCTGATTGGTACCAAAAAGAAGGTATTCCTGTGTCTATTGGAGATGTGATTCAGCCGTTTCCGTTGGCAGTAGAGCCAAAAAACTTTGATGTTTGTATAGCGAATACGCTTGTTTCCGTTGAATGGATTCGAAAAATCCCGAAGGAGATTCCGATTGTTTGGTCTATTCGGGAGTGTACGTGGAATGAGTATCAGCAAGTCTATTCCATCACGAGAGAAGATCTTGCTCGTCCAGAGGTTCTCGTTTTTCCCTCCAACGCCGCTCAGAGTGTCTACGCAGAAGCCGCAAAAGGACTCAAATTACACACGATTTACAACGGTATCGATATCGATCAGATTGACACGTTCATCCAGTCTCATCAGAAAGATGTTCTTCGTGCGGCTTACGGATGTGAACCTGAGCAGCAGTTGATTCTCACAACAGGCAATCTTCATCCTGTGAAAGGTCAAATGGATATTGTTGAGATTGCTCATG
>CAYJMK010000022.1:0-7801 GCA_964371425.1 uncultured Candidatus Saccharibacteria bacterium | reverse complement strand
TTATGGTCTGGAAAAGCATGTGATTCGTATTGCTTTGACGGACCAGATCTTTGATTACTACCGCATGGCGGATGCCTATCTCTGTCCCTCGCATAGTGAATCGTTCTCACGTTCTGTTTTAGAAGCGATGTCGTTCTCTCTGCCTATTGTGACAACAAATGCGTATGCCCTTCCAGAACTTGTCACGCATCAGAAGAGCGCACTCATTTTCCCTGTTGGAGACATACAAAACATGGCCGACGCGCTCGTCTACTTACGAGAACATCCTGATGAAGCGCGGCAATTTGGCGAGAAAGCTCGTAGGGATGCACAGAATTTCTTCTCTCAACATGTCGTGAACGCTGCGTATGATCGGTTGATCTGGCAGACCATTTCGAAGGAAGCGAGATTTCTTTGAATGTAAGCGCTGTTTATTGGTGCTCTAGGACTGTATGGATGAACAAAAACCTGTTCTTTTGGGGTGTCTATGATCTTCGTGCACCGAACGAAGCTTCAAAAGATCCTACCTGGCTTGCGAGCCATGATTTGCAGCTTGCTGGGCATGCGGTGTGTTGGTTTGATCTGCTCTCTCCTGCAGACGAAACATGTGTTCGAAGTCTCCCACCTACTGATTCAGGTTCTAGTAAAAGGAGTGACTCTTGTCGTTAGATAACGGAACATCGAGAAAGGGTTTCGTCTTCGTTCTTGTTTTATAAGTATTTGCGCACACCTTGTCTTGGGAAAGCGCTTGTTTCTTGCTACGCTTTTTATGTCACAGACAATCCATACAAACCATCTTATGGCAACATCGGGAACAGGCTCTAAATCTGGAAGAAAAGCAGCGATCATTGCTGCCGTTCTTCTTGTGATCGGTGGTACTGCCACTGCGCTCGTCATGGGCTATTTCTCGTCACGTCCAACAAACACATCAAAGGTTTCTGCAGATGTGGTTGCCGCAGGTCTGCTTCAAGTAGAAGATATTCAGGCGACAAAAGATGTCTCAGACGCTGTGCCGACCGTTGTTGAGTTTAACGGTCATCTCGATGGTGATCGTAGAGACTCTTACCTCTTTTACGTCGCTCGTTCTTGGATTGATCCTGGCACAGGCGATGTTCAGATTTCGAATGCGATTAGTGCTTACGCTTCTGCATCGGATGCACAAAAAGGGTTGGATCTTCTTGCCTTTGGAGCGGAGAGTTTAGACCAAGAAGGCATTGGAGATGCGATGCGCATTTATTACTATGAACCTTCCGATGAGGCTGCCGCGACGCTTGCCTACCGATTTACGATCGGTTCCTATTCCGCAAAAGTTGAGGTAGCGCTTCTCAGTGATACTCCACGTCAAAACGATGCTATCAAAAATGTTCTGCGACCCATTGCTCGTGCGCTTGCCACACAAGAAGAAAAACGACTTCGTTCTGTTTTGAAACAAGGAACAGCTCCGACGAATGCAGTGATGGCTCGTCTTCCAAAAACGATCACGGGTACAGGTGTTCTCGGTACAGCTCCTGTCACTGCCCGAGAATGGCGTGGCCTTGAGCGTAACCTCGATATCGATACGATTACTGGTTACAAAGAAGGTGCTGTACGTCGCTTCCAAATCAATGCCCGGCCAGATGAAGTTGTCGAGATTGTTGTGATGTCGTTTGATTCAGCAGCTGCCGCGAAGACATTCCAGCAAGGTCTCACACAAAAGCGGAATACGGTTCTCGATTTCCCAGCAGATCTGAAGAATTCCACGGTTGGTTTCCGTGAGGATAAGCATCAGTTGATGGAAGCTCAAACGGTCTCGGGTACCTACTTGATTGATGTCACTGTTATGTCTCCGTTTAGTGAGCTCGACATGTTGGAAACGACAAAAGCATTACCTGGGTTTATTCGGGAAGCGAAGAAAGAGATTGAGAATTAGTTTTCTTCTCTCTTCACACTGAAGCGCGCCGTAAGGCGCGCTTTTCGTTCTTTGTGCTGCGCATTGACGACTCTCGTCATCATTATCTACGCTGCGCTAGCTGTCTCTGACTGCATCTTTTTACGGGAGGAGTTATGTACGATCGGTTCATTCGTCCGGTGCTGGTCGTGGTGTTGTTTCCGTGGATTCTTGCATGCGTTCTCATCGCACTCGTCATCATTCTAGCGCATTGTTTGACCGCTTGGATGGTTGTACGGTTCGGTTCTGAAGCAACGCGTGCTAAGCGTGGTGTGCGCTGGCACTGGCTGATTCGGTCCTGTGAGACGATGTTGCGGTGGGGGATGTACCCATTGCTCGGAATTCGCTGCCGGGTCGATGTCGCCGGCCTGACGCGACCATTGCTAAGAGGTGAACGTATCGTCTTCCTCTGCCAACATCCTTCCTGGGCAGGTTTTCCGGCCATGTTCGAGGCTATGACGCGGTGTTTTCCGGCACCTCGATCTGGGGTGTTCAAGGATGCACTGCGTGACTGGCCTGTTGGCAAGGCGTTCGAGGCTCTGGGGGCTGTCTGCTTTATTCCTCGGGAGAATCGGACAGAAAGTATTGCGCGTATTTCTGCGTGGGCCCGCACGATGCAGGAAGGAACGCTCTACATTTTTGTAGATGGTCACCGGCCGACGCTCAAACGCATCAAAGCAGCGCAACAAGCTCTCCTGAAAGCGGGCTTTCCAGAACTCGCGATTGCGGTTCGAACGGCGCTTCCGAAGACAGGAGGCTCAGGCATGGGACTCACCGCTGTTCCACTAGAAACACGTGTCGTGTGTGGATTCTTCACTGGATCTAAACACGAAGAAGGATTCTTCGGCGTTCTACGTCTAGTGTTCGGCGGTCGGTATGCACTGAAGATTTTCGATGCTTCGCCACCACCACCTTCCGATGAAGCTGCGTTCCAGACTTGGACGAACGAGACGTTTGTTCGAGATGGTGGAGCGTGGATCGACGCCTTTCGTGGGTCAACACATGCATGCCTCCCTTTTCGCCAGCGTCCACACCAGACTCCCGAGATCGCTCAATAAACCCTGTGCTTTGATGCTTCGTCTCATGCTGGCCTCTCGCCGGCTTTTTTATGGCGATGCGGATACTCCTTTTGTTTGACCTTTAAATCGTTTTTAGATTTAATTCTCTCGCACAAACGAGCCGGCTCACCCGGCAAGGAGGCATCTTGAATATCGAGTGGGACTGGAAGGATCTGGTGTTTGGCCCGGTTGTTCCGAATATGGATCACCTGGCCGAAGTCGTGCGGGTTCTGGACGAGCGGCCGGGGATGACCCCGCCGATTCAGGAGCTCGCCTTGACCAGCATCGGCAAGTTGAGGCGCATCGAAGACATTCTGTGGGACCTCGCAGACGTGAGCGTTCCGGACGGATCGCTCCTGCCGGTCTGTCTGAGTTCTCCTCATGAAGGTGAATACGCGCCGGCAGAGCTCGTTCGTGGATTCGTGGACCCGGAGTCTGTACGCGTCATGGTCGATGTCCTAGATCGAGGTGCGGCTGTTCTGCGTCGACACTCGGGGACATTCCCTTCTGTAGGGTTTCCGTTCAGCCGGTATTTGCTCGACCCGAACCGTCTTCCGGGTGTGCCGGCTAAGGTGGGAGATGTGGTCCCCCAGAAGTTCCTGCACGACGTCGCGTGGGACACGCCTCTGTACAAGTCAGGCTTTTTCGTTCCGGTGAAATATCTCGTTTGCACGTGGTGGGCCGGCTACTGGCGCTTCGTTGTGGTGATGACGCGGGCCATGTTGGAGCGTGTGCCGGCTTCATGTCCCGTGTTGAGTGTGGATGTACACACATTCGCGCCCACGCCGGAAGGGTTCCTGAACTGGGCTGCCTGCTACGGCCCGGATGAAGCGGCCAAGTGGCTGAACTACCCGATGTTCATTCTCGGGACGCGGGACGATGAGACGTGCGACCCGCGTGTCTCGGCCCTCCTCATGGAAGAACTCGGTACGAGTTTCCGTGAGCGCGTTTTTGAGCAGCAGGACGATCTCGCTCGCTCCATTCAGGAGCGTACGGCTGGACGTCGCCTGTTCGGGATGAACGATCCCTTCAAGGGGGTCGGGAATGTCCTGATTCTCCGAGCCATCGATCCGGCGCGGGTCCAAGCGATCCAGCTGGAAGTCAACGAGGTGCTGTACTTCGATTCGAAGACGCGGCAGTACAACCACGCGGCGTTGGAGCTGATCCACGACGTCCTCGGTGACGCGCTTCAGCGCACCGGTGAGCGGCTTCTGAGCGGGCGCTACTGAGCCCGTTCTTTTTTTATTCTCTTGAAGAGATCTGTTTCCTGTTTCTCTTGACTTTAGTGATATGCAGGGCACTTTTTCTTGTTCGCATTCTTGTCCGTGCTCGGCCTTTGACGTATTCTTCATTTATATCTTTCGCAACACAAACCTATGGCCGCATCGCAAACGTTCAAAAAGCTCGGCATCGGTTTGGGTATTACAATTATTTTGACGTTGTTTGTTCACACAGGGATTTCCCTGTTCCTTAAGCGGCCGTTTATTGAGGACCTCTGTTCTAAGAATGTGGCATCAGAAGAAGCGGGCCCAAACTTCAAATATGAACAGTTTGATAATTTCCAGACGCGGGACAATCGCACGATTTTTATCAAGCGGGGAGAGGAATGCGTTGAAACATTCCGGATGCGTAGTGTTTCATTTCAGCAGAATGGATTTATTGTTGCACTCCTCTCGTTTGTGATTGCGATGGTTCTTGGTGTGATTGTTCGTAAATCCAAAACAATTTCTGGCGGATTAGTTGGCGGTTCTTTGGTTGTTCTCCTTTCCGGCATCATTCGGTTTTACGCTGGTATCGATCAATATGCACGATTCGCCATGCTCGGCGTCGCTCTGATTGCGCTCCTCTTCCTTGGTTGGAGGAAAGTGCAGGATATGGAAGAACAAGCAGAACGCAAGGTAAACAAAAAAGCATAAGACGTGTGAATCTTTCATCGAACATGAAGCAGGTGCAGGTGCGTACCCCTGTTCTGAAGGCGTTCTTTGTTTTCTTGGGCGTTGTAGGACTTGGGTTGTTGTTTACGAAGGGAACAGAAGCTGTTGTTACTTCACGTGTCTTTCTAGACGCGAGCGCAGCACGTCATGGGTATACCGTCACTCTCCCAGATGATTCGGCTCGTCTTGGTGTCTTGCCTGGTGTTCTTTCTCGGCCTTCCCGGGTTGTTCTCACTGCACAAGACGAAATCACTGCTCCACCTGCTCCTCCTGGATTTGAGCGTGTCACTCCCTATGTCAGTTATCTTCTTGCGGCAGCGGATGTCTTTCCTGCTGTCCCTCCGGCCGTTGCTCTGCCCTATGCTTCTGAGAGAACGCGTGGTCACACCGTTGTTGTTGCGTATTATGTAAGGAGTATTGCCACGTGGCGTTTTGTTCCTTCATCTGATGTCCGGAAGATTGCCACGGTCAGAACGCGTTTGCCTTTTCGCGCTGTTTCGTTTGCTGGTTTTGTTCGGACGACTCCACCAACACCCTCTCCGCCTTCGCGTGTTGCCGGTTCTTCCGCTGCTCCCTCTGTTTCCACGGCGCGTGCTGTTGTTGTGATGGATAGCGCATCTGGTGCTGTCCTTTTTGCCAGGAATGAGCATGAGATTCTTCCCCTTGCCTCTCTCACAAAACTCGTTACCGCAGACACCGCCCTTGATCTTGGATTGGATCCCTCTAAGACGATTCCGTATGGCGCGTCGGAGTCTGCTGCTGGTGCGACTGTTTCGTTGGCTCCTGGAGACTCGCTTTCGGTGAACGACGCACTCCATGCAGCCCTTGTTGCTTCTGCAAATAACGCTGCAAAACTTTTGGCACATGCAACCGGTCTTTCTGAGCAAGCCTTTGGACAGCGTATGACACAGGACGCTCGTGAACTCGGACTTTCTACACCTTCCTTTGTTGAGCCGACAGGTCTTTCTTCAGCGAATCGCTCATCTGCCTATGATTTTGCTTTACTCGCGAGACATTGCTTGGCGCGTTTGCCGATTCTCCAAGCTACAACGTCTGTCTCGTATGGATTTCGCACGCGCAATACAGGCCGATTGATTTCGTTTCGGAACACAAATTTCTGGCTCGCACAGACGTCCTACTATGTGACAGGGAGCAAAACGGGCTATCTGCCTGTTTCGTGGGGAGGGATCGGTTCCAACCTCTTGATGCGTGCTCGCACAGCAAAAGATTCCCGTAATGATGTGATTGTTTTGGTGATGGGTGAGCCGAGTCGTATGCAGGCGATTGCCGATGTGGATACTCTCTTTCGCTGGGCCTTTGCAAGTTACCGCTGGAACAACTAGTTACATCAACCACGGTGCAACCACGGCTTCGCGAATCACTTTTCCGGAAAGTTTTGACCGCCCTTGTGTCCGTTCACGGAACGTAATAGGCAGTTCAACGGTACGGACGCCCGCATCGAGCGCGCGTTTCAGCATCTCCACTTGGAATGCGTAGCCTTCACAGCGCGTTACCGTAAACGCTGTTTTCACGAGTCCTTCGCGTGTCCAGGCTCGAAATCCGGCTGTTGCGTCCTGCACGGGAATCGCGAGGACTGCACGGACATAATACCCCGCTCCTCGACTCAGGACGCGTCGCTGTACGGGCCAGTTTTCCGTGGATCCGCCTGTAACATAGCGGGAACCAATGCTGAGATCGGCCGTACCTTTTCTCAGTGGTGAAAGGAGGCGAGGAATGTCTTCTAAATCATGCGATCCATCTGCATCCATTTGAACGATTTCGTGTGCGCCGTGCTGTATAGCGTCTAAGAACCCATCTCGATACGCACTTCCTAACCCTTTTTTTGCTGGCCGCGCCAAGAGTCGCAGTCGGTGGGGAAACTTGCGTCGGAAAAAGTGTACGACTTCTTGCGTACCATCTGGAGATGCATCATCAACAATCAAAACCTCTGCGCGTTCCTGCCACAATGCTAGCTGATGCAACAGCTGCGGCAGAAGCACTTGGAGATTACGACGTTCGTTGTATGTGGGGATGACGACAGTCAGCATGGATTGCTTTGCTTTTAACGATACCATATCTGCTTCGCTCTCTTTGTTCCTACGCTATACTCGTTTCCATGCGAGCTCTCTTGTCCTCCTCTCCGCGCCGCCGCAAGGTCCTATACATCCTGATGGTGAGCCTACTTGCGTTCGGAGTCTTTTGGAAGCTCGGTGTTACTCTTCCGCGTGTTCACAAACAGATCGATTTCGGTCCGTACTACGCAGCAGGTATTCAGGCACGGAGCAGCCAACCGTTCGAGAGGATTTATGAGACCGGTGCCGTTAAACACACCTTTCAGGTCTTCTGGAATACACGTTGGCCTGGAACCCCACTGCCCAAAATCACATCCCGATACTTCTATCCTCCGTTTTTTGGGTATCTGATCGCTCCTCTAACGCTCTTCCCTTCCTACACATCTGCGCGAATGGCGTGGGTTTTTCTTCTGGTCGGCGCTTTTCTCTCAACAGCGCTCTGTCTTGCTTTTTCCGTTCCAAAACCCTTTCGTTTGTTCATGGGATGCGCATTCCTTGTGATGCTTCTGCTTTCCTGGCCTGTCGAACGGAACCTTGTGCTTGGGCAAGCAAATCCACTTGTGCTTTTGAGTCTCGCTGTCAGTTATCTGCTCCTGACGCGCGGTCGCGGATGGGCGAGCGGTGCCGCTGCTGCTTTTGGGAGCTTCTTGAAGTTTTTTTCCATTTTCGCCGCGCCGGCTTTTCTTATCTGCCGTCACTGGAAAGCGTTTGTCGGCTTACTGATTGGAGGGCTGCTCTTTCTCGGTCTCTCTATTGGTATGGCAGGTTGGAACGCGCATCTTGCCTTCCTCTCTAAAACCATAGAACTCGTCACGTCCCCGAGGAAGTTTA
>CAYJMK010000021.1:0-9855 GCA_964371425.1 uncultured Candidatus Saccharibacteria bacterium | reverse complement strand
CTTCTACGGATATCACACCAGGTCAGAAAGAACCTTTCGTTTCGATTCATGTTCCGTGTCATAACGAACCGCCAGAAATTGTTGAGCGCACCCTTCAGAGTATTGCGGTCCTTGCGTACGAGAACTACGAGGTTATTGTTCTAGATAACAACACAACGGACCCGACGTTGTGGAAACCGCTGCAAGCGTTGTGTGAGCGACTAGGTTCCAAGTTTCGGTTCTATCACTATGAGCACGTTTCTGGTTACAAGGCGGGAGCTTTGAATTTGGCCGTTCGTCTGACCGATCCACGAGCGGAAATTGTGGCGATTGTGGATGCGGACTATGTCGTTGATCCGCGCATTATTCAAGAAGCGGTGCCTCAATTCCAAAATCCGTCGGTGGCGATTGTCCAATTCCCACAGGCATACGCGAATACCGGTGAAGAAACGCGTGGACTTGAACTGGAATACCGCAGCTTCTTCGACAACCTGTTGGAACAAGCTAACCGTTGGGATGCGGTGACTATGACGGGTGTTCTTGGTTTTTTGCGTTTCTCTGTGTTCTCCGATTCCGTGAAATGGAACGAATGGTGTATTACGGAAGATGCTGAAGTGAGCATCCACCTTCATGGATTGGGTTACCATGCGATCTTCTTGAATAAGATCTTAGGGAAGGGTCTGATGCCTTACACCGTGTACTCGCTTCGGAGACAGCGTGAACGATGGACGTTTGGAAACACTCAAATTCTTCTGAAAAATACGCTTCCTCTTTTGTTGAACGAACGACTGACGTGGCGTCAGAAAATGAGTTTCTTTACGCAGCTTTCATCCTGGATTCATCCAAACTTCTTTCCGGTTGTTGGTCTTTCTACCATTCTTCTTTCTGGGGTTTTCGGTTTTTTGTCTACGTCCGTTCTGTTACAACACATCAGTCTTCTCAGTTTGTGGACACTTGGAGGCTTTGTCTTTGGGAAGGCACTGTATTTTGGATTTGGGCTCGCACGAAAACATGTTTTCCGATGGAGAGATCTTTTACGTGTGTTGGTCTCCCACTTTGGTTTAACGGGTACTATGTCTTTTTCGTGGAAGAAGGCGCTCATGACCTCCAGTCTGCCGTTCCATCGCACAAGTAAAGATCCGAATGACCGTCCTCCGCGTCGTCATGCACTGTATCCGGATGTTCCATTCGCTCTCCTTTTGCTTGGAAGTGGTTTGGTTGCGGTTGTATTGAACATTTCTGTTTCGCTCCCTATGGCTCTGAGTGCTGTGGGTGTTGGCGGATTATTCCTGGCTGGATATCTTTTGCTCACGTACCAATTGCGTGTGATTCGCGCGCGAGCTCGTACGACGGCTAGAAGAAAAGGAGTCTCATAAACACGTGATGCAGAGGTTCTGATGTTTCACATACACACGTATGCGCATTGGCATTCTTGGTCCCATCTGGTTGCCGATTCCTCCTCAAGGTGGAGGTGGGAGCGAAGCCGTTGTCTACAATGTTGTAGAAGGGTTGATTGACCGCGGACACGATGTGACATTATTTGCGGCGGGTGGGTCGAACACCCGTGCGAAGCTTCGGACGGTGGTTGATCGTCCCTTGCGCGAAATCAAAGGGAAATTTGATTTTAGTGATCCTTCGTATGATCTCTTGAATGCTTCTGATGCGTTCGCAGCGTCCAAAGAATTTGATGTCTTACACAACTTGGTGGGGTATCAGTTCCTTCCTTTTGCGCCGTTTGCAACGTGTCCGGTCTTGCATACATCGCATAGCAGCTTGAAAGAATACGATGCGCTTGTGGAACGGTTCCAGACGGCGAATTACACATCGATTAGTAATGCTCAACGGATGTTTCACCCGGAAGCAAACTATCTCGCGACCGTGTATCATGGGATTGATACAGACAGTTACCAGTCGCGTGATCAGAAAGAAGATTTCTTGGTCTTCTTGAGTGAGATTTGGGAAAAGAAAGGTGTGCATCTTGCGATTGAAGCAGCAAAAAAGGCGCATCAAAAGCTGGTGATTGCGGGCTTTGTAGATGCACGTGGTCAAGCCTATTTTGATGCACAGGTGAAACCACACATCGATGGTAAGCAGATCACATATGTTGGTTCTGCCGATGAGGCGATGAAGATTGATCTCTTCCAGCGCGCCAAAGCTTTCCTTTTCCCCACGCAATGGCAAGAAGCGTTTGGGTTGGTCATGGTTGAAGCCTTCGCGTGTGGCACGCCAGTGATTGGATGGAATAACGGAGCTGTGCCGGAAGTGATTGAAGAAGGGAAGACGGGATTTGTGGTGGATTCGGTAGAAGCGATGGTTACAGCGATTGGCCAGATAGATCAGATCAAGCCGGCGGATTGTCGGCAGGCGGCGGTGACCCGGTTTAGCCGTGCTGCGATGGCAGAAGGATATGAACGCGTTTATGAGCGGCTTCTCGCATAGGGTGTAAGAAGCCGTGGATAGTACTGCGGCCGGAGGCGTCTGTTTCGTGTATGCTGCTGGATATCTATGCGCGTAGCTGAAATTGCTGGAATTCGTGAAGCCGTTCCGCCGCTCAAATATGGTGGAACAGAAGTCGTTGTTTCTGCTGTAACAGAAGGTCTCATTAAACGCGGTTATGATGTGACGTTGTTTGCTTCTGGAGATTCCAAGACAACGGCCCATCTGCAATCAATAATCGATGCATCGATTGGATTTGGACGGATGAATGAACGGCTGGCAGACATCTTGCTTTCGCGGAACTTAGCGAATGTGTTCCGGCAGGCTGCTTCGTTTGATCTGTTTCATAACCATATTCTCGAAACGTTTGCGTGGTCGCCGTATATCGAGAAACCGTTGGTGACGACGCTTCACACGGATCTTGCACGACCGGAAGAACAAGCGATTCTGGGTCGGGAGGAGATGCAACGCCATGCGTTTGTTTCGATTAGCGATGCGCAACGGACACCTCTTCCACATCTCCCGTATGTTCGGACGATTTACCATGGTCTTGAACCAACAGAATTTTCTTTTCAAGAAACGCCAGGGGACTACTTGGTTTTTCTTGGGCGTGTGACACCAGAAAAAGGAGTGCGAGAAGCCGTTGAGACAGCGATCAAAACGAAGCGGAAGCTCAAGATGATGGGGAAAATTGACGAACCGCTTTCCGATTATGCGAAAGAAATGGTTGCCCTTTTTGAACAGCATCCGGACGTCATTGAATTTATTGGTGAAGTTGGTGCCGAGCAGAAGAAATCGATTCTTGCGGGTGCGTATGCCTTTCTGATGCCGATTCAATGGGAAGAGCCATTTGGATTGGTTGTGATTGAAGCGCTTGCCTGTGGAACCCCCGTGATTGCGATGCGGCGTGGTTCGATGCCAGAAATCATTCGTCATGGAGAAACGGGTTTTTTAGTCGACGATGTTGAGGGCATGGTGGCTGCGGTTGCAAATGTTGCGGGACTGAACCGACGTGTGTGCCGAGACGACGTTGAAAAACGTTTCACGCGTGAACGGATGGTGGACGAATACGCACAGCTATTCGAAGGACTGCTTGCACATCCTGTGTAGGGGTATGTGGGGACGGCCTTCTGTAGGGATTCGCATTGCTCTTCTTGGAGCTGTTTTTCTCTTACTGGGAGTGAGTGCGGCGGCTTTTCACATGCGCGGATTTTCTTCTTGGGGGAAGGCCTCTTCGGATGACCTGGTTGCGGAAGCGGGAGCGATAGCGCTGTTGTCTGCAGAGACCGCTTCTTCTGTGCCTGTCCCTGCTCCTGCGACGGAAGAAACATCTGTTGTTGTCCCCTCTGCTACAGAGACATCTTCCGATGTCGTTCTTTCTCCTGCTGTTTCATCTGTTACACCTTCCGTTGAGTCACGGACACCTTCTTCTCCTTTTTCTGTGTCGTCTCCTGTTTCTTCTTCCAAACCTGTTGCTTCGATCCCTTCTTCAGCAACAGCTCCGGTTCCTGTCGTCACTCCACCCGTACCTTCACAAACAACACCGATTGTTTCCGACCCTCCTGCTTCCAAGCCTATTCCATCCGTGACACCTCCTGTTAAACCAGCTGCTCTTCACATTCGTTTTGCAATTGGTGGACCACATCCCTTTGCGTTCACCGTTGATGTTTCGGTAGGAAGCACCGTTGAAACAGCGATGCAAAAAGCGCGCTCAAAGAAACTCCTGACGTATACAACCTCTGTGTACAGTGGGTTGGGTACGTTTATTGAGTCGATTCAAGGGGTCACGAGCGATAAAAAAGCGGGTCTGTACTGGTCCTACAAAGTGAATGGTGTGTTCGCGTCCGTTGGTGTCTCTTCTTACAAGCTTTCAGACGGGGATCTGATTTTTTGGCGATACGGACCGATGCCTTAAACCTCTATTGTAATACACCTTTTTTCTTTCGCAAAGCGCCTTGACGGAGTCAAGGCGCTTTGCGAAGATCTGAGGCTTTCTGCTTAGGCTTTCTCTCTATGCGTTTTTCTCCCTTCTCCCATCTTCCGCTCGCGTCTGTTCGCGTTCGTGCTGTGGGAATCATTTTGGTGTTGCTCGCTTCTGCAGCGGGATTGTCTCTCTTCTTTGCGCCGCGTGGTCGCAGTGAGGCTGTAAACACGGTTACGGCTTCGATTCGCATTGAAGCTCCTGATCGAACGATTGCGAACACAGATGTGATCGTCTCTGGTTGTATGGTGACGGACACAGAAGGAAATCCACACACGTTTGAGAAACCGACAGCACTGTGTGCGTTGCAAACGGTATCTGAACAATGGGGATTTTCGTACGTCGCGCAGCATTCTGACTTCGGTCTGTTCCTGACCGAAATTGATGGGGCGAAGCAGACGGATACAGATTTCTGGCTGTATCGTGTCAATGGCGCCTCACCTTCGGTTGGGCTTGCTGCGTATGATCTGCGCGATGGTGATGCTGTGTTGTTGACGCTTGGTGCTTGGCCGAGCACGCCGTTGAACTTGGAACTCTCCCGTTCTGAATTGTTGGTTGGCGAAGATGTGCAAGCCACCGTGACGGTCTATGACGATGTGAAAGCAGGTTACGTTCCCGCTGCGGGTGCAAAGGTTGTGTTAGATACGCAACAGTACGAAGCAGATGCAAACGGGACCGTCACCTTTAAACCCACTGCCGCTGGAAGTTATCTCGCGGTGGCTCAGCGGGGGGCCGATGTTCGGAGTGCGGCTGTCCCGTTGCAAGTGTACGCGCGCGTTTCTTCCTATATTTCTTCGCTCCCTCGCGAACGGACACAGGCCGTTGCTCGTGCAACCACCTACTTAGAGAAGCAGGTTAAAAATGGCGTGATTGAGAACGATGCGACCACCGCCTGGTCTGCCATGGCGCTCTCTGCAGCCGGACGTTCGTTGGAACGACCGTTGAATGGAGGTGTCTCTGTGGCGGCTTCGCTTGCAAAAGCGGCTCCCGGAGATGGTGCGTCCGTGACGGATTGGGAGCGGCAGACGTTGGCTGTCCGTGCACTCGGAAAATCGGCTACGGATTGGGCGGGGATGGAGGGGTTGGTGCCGATTTATAAGAACTCGAGCAAGGGTCAGATTGGGAAAGCAGATCAGCTCAACGACGATATTTTCGGTGTGCTTGCGTTGTTGGGTTCTGGAAAGCCCGCTTCTGATGCGCTTGTCGAAGATGGTATTCGAACGTTGTTAGCTGCACAAAATAACGATGGTGGATTCTCCTTCCAACCAAAAGGAACGAGTGCGACAGATACCACTGCTGCAACAGTTGAAGCGTTAGCTCTGTATCGTTCTCATGGTGGGAAACAAGATGTTGCTGGTGTACTAAAGAAAGCGCGTACGTATCTGATGTCGCTACAAAAACCAGACGGTGGATTTGCGTATGACGCGCAGCAGGGAACTAATGCAGCTTCTACCGCGTGGGCTGTTCAAGCCATTGCAGCGCTTAGGGAAGATCCCTTGGACTGGCGTAAAAATAACCAGACGCCGATACACTATCTCCTTGCATTACAACAGGCCGATGGATCGTTCCCATGGATGGCTGGTCAGCCTGGCACGCCGTTGATGACCGCGTATGTGTTGCCAGCGCTTTTAGAAAAAGCATTGCCGATTCTGCCGCAAGAAAAGCGTTATGCTTTTGCGCCCATGACAGAGGGAGGACCGCAGGTTGTTGTCACAGATGCCGACGGACACAAAACGGCAACGTTCTTTGCATTCGATCCAGCGAACCGTGCGGGTCTTTCTCTGGCCGTGGGGGATACCGATGGCGATGGTGTTGATGAGATTGTGGCCGCGGAGGGTCCGGGTGCTGCTCCTCAAGTGCGTGTTTTTGCTTTAGACGGAACCCGCAAAGCAACATTCTCTGTCTTGGAAGCGGGATTTCGTGGTGGAGTCTCTATTGTCTTAGGCGATCTTGACGGCAACGGTTCGAAAGAAATTCTTGTTTCGCCTCTTGGTCAAGGTGGTCCGCAGGTGCAAGCGTATGACGCTGCCGGTCGTCTCCGAACGTCGTTTTTTGCCTACGCCCCGGAAGTACGCGGAGGTGTGACGGTTGCTGCAGGCGACACAGATGGTGACGGCGATGATGAAATTGTGACTGTGCCGAACAGTGATGGTGGGCCGCATGTGCGTGTGTTTGATGGTGCTGGTAAGCCTCTCGCTTCATTCTTCTCGTTCGACAACAAACATTTGCGCGGCGGCTACAATCTTGCAGTGGGCGATGTCGCTGGAGACGGCTCGGAAGAAATTGTTTTGGCTCCGAAAGCTGGTTTAGGAGCACATATCAATGTGTTCTCGGGTCGTGGGGAACTTCTGTCTGGATTCTTCGCCTTCCAAAATTTCATCGGAGGCGTGCAAATTTCGCTTGGAGATATCGATCATGACGGCATGTTAGAAATCGTTGCGACGCCGGAGATTGGGCAGCCACACGTGCGTGTCTTCACGAAAGATGGATGGGAGCGTGCTTCGTTCTATGCGTATGAAGCTTCTACAAAAGGGGTTGGCGTTTTTGCGCGGTTGGTAGACGCAGGTCGGGATGGGACGACTGATCTCCTTGTAACGCCTGGAACCGGATTGTCTGATACGTCCAAAGTGTTTGCGCTGAATGGACATTTGCTGACGCAGTTCCGAACGCACACAGCTGGTTTCCGAGGCGGTTTCACGGTTGCACCGTAGGTTGATTGTTTTGTCAGAAAAAACGAAGCGGATGGCTCTGGTATCCTCACGTCAGGACTATTCTGTTTCGTTCTCTGGAAAAAAAGGAGGTGTGCTATGCGCGTCGTTTTCGATCGAACGCGGAATGCTCCTTTCGCTCTTGAACCCTACGGAGCCTCTACTGGTGATCTCTTCGCGTTTCTGATGGATGTGACGGATCGTGGAACGCGTTCTGCCACTCTCTTGATTGACGATGATGATGCGTGGCACTTTTTGCCTGGCTTTAAGTCAGCTGCGGTTGGAATAGGGTTTGCCCTCTACATCTGGCAAGCACTTAGCTGTCTCCATGTGGATGCGTTCTACTATGGGTTTACGTGGGATTGGGATGAATTGATGGGATTCTTTCTCTTCATTCCTGCCGAAGCGTAGCCTTTTCTTTTTCTTCGTTGTGATGTTGGCTGTGTTCTATGTCGGCACTTCCTTCTCTTATTCAACGTGTTCCTTTGGTTACACGTTTATTGCTGCAGCGGTATCCGGATGCTGCATGTGAACTTGTCTACAAGAACGCGTTTGAATTGCTGTGCGCGGTGATTTTGTCCGCACAGTGCACGGACAAACGTGTCAATTTAGTCACCCCTGCGTTATTTGCGCGGTACCCAGATCCGGCGGCGATGGCTGATGCTGAACCAAAAGAACTTGAAAAACTCATTCATTCCACCGGATTTTATCGTGCCAAAGCGAAGTCATTGATGGCGATGTCTCGTACTCTGGTAGACGACTTTGATGGGCGCGTTCCTGACAAGATGGAAGATTTGTTGACGTTGCGTGGGGTGGCACGCAAAAGCGCGAACGTGGTGCTTGGAACGTGGTATGGGAAGAACGAAGGGTTTACGGTTGATACGCATGTGCTGCGTATTACGAAGCTACTTGGTTGGACGCGTCATCGTGATCCGGTCCGCGTTGAGCACGTGATGATGCGCCTGGTTCCGCGTGCGCTTTGGACCCAGTTCGCCCATACCTTAGTGATTCATGGGCGGAGAACGTGCATTGCTCGGAAGCCGCTTTGTGCTGATTGTCCTGTGAACAAGCTCTGTCCGAGTTCGCGTGTTTTGCGCGCGGATGCGTGACGCTTGAGACATCTGCTGGTAGGGTTCTGCGTTCCTTATCCGTTGGTCGAATCGAAGGTCTATGAAGTCTCTCGGGCGCGTTGCCATTGGTCTTTCCGGTGGTGTTGATTCTTCCGTTTCGGCGGCGCTTCTTCTTGAGGCGGGGTGGGATGTGATTGGTGTTCACTTGCAGATGGCCCGATCGATTCCGGGATGGGAGGGGTTTGGCTGTACTTCTGCTGCGGATCGGCAAGATGCGATTCGAGCTGCTGCGCATTTGGGCCTTCCCATCGAAATCGTCGATGCCGAGAAAGCTTACACACAGGATATTCTCGAGTCTTTTTTCGAAGCGTACGCGCGCGGTCTGACGCCGAATCCGGACGTGGAATGTAATGCTCGCGTCAAATTTCCGTTTTTGTTAGCGGCTGCGGATCGACTAGGTGCGACGCATATTGCGACCGGTCATTATGCGCGTACGGATGGGAAAGGTGGGTTGTTACGTGGTGTCGATCCAGAAAAAGATCAATCGTATTTTTTGGCGACACTACCAGAAGCAACCTTGGCTCGGACCCTTTTTCCGGTTGGGAATCTCCTTAAAACCGATGTGCGGAAAAAAGCAGCAGAGCTTGGGTTACCCGCTGCTGTCAAAAAAGACAGTGTGGGGCTTTGTTTTGTTGGAGATGTGCCTGTGTCCGATTTGTTGCGTGCACGTCTCCCACGTACACCCGGGTTGATTGTCGATACGCAAGGACAAGAGGTCGGTCAGCATGATGGCTTGTCATTTTACACGATTGGTCAGCGCCACGGCTTGTCAGATTTGCGCAGGCCGGGGCCGTGGTATGTGGTTGGAAAAAATGCGGAGAAAAATGTCTTGATCGTGACGGACCTAGAAGATGATTCAGCACGTTTTAAAACGGAGATTTTTGTGACGCGTATACGCTGGATTGCAGGTGTCTCACCAAAGTTTCCTGCTCGGTTAGGTGTCCAACTGCGACATCGAGATTCCGCTCATCTGGCTACGACCAAAGGGGATGAAACGGACCTTTTGCAGATCCGGTTCGACGAACCTATTCCCGCCGTCGCGCCAGGTCAGATTGCGGCTTTCTATGACGGCGATGACTGTTTAGGAGCTGGTGCCGTGGCGTCATCACTTTAGGAAACCAAAAAAGAGTGTTTCCAAGCTATTGAAGTATTACGGTATTATTGACTTTTCCGCCGCTTCTCGCATAATTCTTACAACGGTTTTTGAACGTTCCTTGAAGGAGAAACACATGGGTATGGATTTGTCTCCCGTCCGGCTCGTGATGGAGCCGACTGGTTTGCCCGTTCGGGTGGTCGTGCCGGACTGGGTCGCGCGGTTCGATGCGATTCAGCGGATGACGGGGCTGGCCCTCCAAGGGGTCACTCTGACGACGCTGACGGACCGTCTGTTGGCCGCTGTCTATGTTGCATCTCTTGATGAGGATGCCAACCGCGTCACCGCGGCTATCGGCACTTCCGGTGGAGAGCTGCAGCCGTGCGGGTGCATCACGTTCGGTCGCGTTCTCGTGGATGGGAATCGAATGGCTGCTCTCTCGCTCTCGGTGCGAGACTGTGGTGCCGTTGCGATCTTCCGTCTGCCGACGGCGGGGACTCCGCAAGAGCGTGTTGAGCGAGCTGTCTT